>VEQZ01000074.1 GCA_018882975.1 Rhodocyclaceae bacterium
GGGCAGGGCGGCACGCCTTGGCTCACGCTGCGCCATGAACTCACGCACCTGCGGCTGGAGATCGTGGTGCAGCGCCTCGCCGATGGCGCGCCGGCTGCTTCCGTCAGCGCCGGCCCGGCCGGCCCCGGCGTTGGACGCCGCTTCGCTTGGCCCGAGGTCTGGCACCTCGGCCTGCCGCAGCCGGTGCGTCGCCTGCTTGAGCGCGCGCACGCCGAATGGTTTGAGGAACCGTCGGTGAGGGCACTGGCTTGAGCCGACCCGGCCGCGGTTTCGAGTTCGCCGTGCGGGTGTACTACGAGGACACCGACGCCGGGGGCGTGGTCTATTTCGCCAATTACCTGCGCTTCATGGAGCGCGCGCGCACCGAGTGGCTGCGCCGGCTCGGTTTCGATCAGAGCGAATTGCGCGAACGCCAGGGAATCCTGTTCGTGGTTCGCAATGTGGAGGCGACCTATCACCTCCCGGCTCGGCTCGACGACGCGCTGACCGTACAATCGCGCTTGGTCTCGCTCAGCCGCGTCGCCCTGCGCTTCGACCAGCGCATCACGCGCGGTGACGCGGTCCTGGTCAACGGCAGTAGCGACGTGATCTGCGTCGGTGCGGCATCATTGCGGCCCTGCCGCATGCCACCCCCGCTGCTGGACGTGCTTGCCGACGTCGCCGATCCCGCTTGCAGCCAGCCATTTTCCACTGCGGCGCCGACGAACCAAACCGGTTCCCGGCGCTCCCAGCAGACTGATTCCAACCCCGCCCCAGACCCCCCGCCCGGAGCCCAATGAACGCCACCACCGACCTCTCACTGCTCACCTTGATCCAGGACGCCAGCCTGCTGGTGCAACTGGTCATGCTGCTGCTCGTCGCCGCGTCCGCATTGTCGTGGTGGTACATCTTCCGCAAACGCTTCGCCATCGCACGGCAGCAGCGTCTGACCGATGAGTTCGAGGAGCGCTTCTGGAAGGGTGGCGAGCTGCAGTTGCTCTATCAAGGCCGCACCGGTGCCGATGGCGGCGCCATGGGCCGGGTGTTCAGCGCGGGCTACGAGGAATTCGTCAAGCTGCGCAAGCAGACCGGCATCGACCCAGCGTCGATGGCCGACAGTACGCGTCGCGCCATGCAGGCGACATACCGGCGTGAGATGGACGCGCTGGAATCGCACCTGTCGTTCATCGCTTCGGTTGGTTCGGTGTCCCCGTATATCGGGTTGTTCGGCACGGTGTGGGGCATCATGAACTCGTTCCGCGGCCTGGCCAACGTCTCGCAGGCCACGCTGGCGCACGTCGCGCCGGGCATCGCCGAGGCGCTGGTGGCCACCGCCATGGGCCTGTTCGCGGCGATTCCGGCGGTGATCGCCTACAACCGCTTCAGTGATGACATCGACCGCCTGTCGATCCGCCTCGAAAGCTTCATGGAGGAATGCGCCAACATCCTGCAGCGCCAGTCTTCGCGCGGTGGGCGGCAGGACGCGCGATGAGCGTGCGCCGCACGCGCCGGCTCAAGGCCGAGATCAACGTCGTACCCTACATCGACGTCATGCTGGTGCTGCTGGTCATTTTCATGGTCACGGCGCCGCTGGTTCAGCCGGTCGAGATCACTCTGCCCTCGGTCGGCAAGGGCACCCAGCCGGTCGCCAAACCGCTCGAGGTGCGGGTCGATGCGCAAGGCGCGTTGCAATGGCGTGACCTCGCGACTAGCGCACGCTTCACCCCGGGCAACGAGGCTGCGCTACTTGAGGCAGTCAAGTCGGCGCAGGCTCGCGATCCGCGGAAGCCGGTGGTGATCGCTGCTGACAAGGCGGTGCGTTACGAGCGGGTGCTGCGCGTCATGGACCTGTTGCAGCGCGAGAACGTGGCGCACGTCGGCCTGCTGGCGCAACCGCTGCCGGCCGCGTCGGCCCGCTGAGACGCGCATGCCGCAAAATCCGCTCCAGCCCGGCGCGCCCGAGGCACTCGCCGAGCGGCCTGGCCTGTCCGGGTTGCTGGCTTTGCTGGTGCATGCCGTCTTTCTCGGTTTGATGATTTTTGCCGTGAGTTGGCAGACGCGCCCGGTCCCGGTGGTTGCGGAGATCTGGGATGCCTTGCCCGGACCACCCTCGCCGCCGCGGCTGCAGCCCAAGCCGCGGGCTGAGCCCGTGCCCAAGCAGACCCCGCCGGCGCCTGCCCCGCCGCCTCCGCCCGTGGTGCCAAAAACCGATGCGGCCAAGCCGCCCGTCCCGCAGGTCAAGCCTGTCCCTACGCCGCCGCCCCGGCAGCCGACACGTCCGGAGCCCAAGGCTGACATCGCTCTGGAGGCCGAAAAGCAGAAGCAGCTGGCCGAGGCCGAGGCACGCCATCAGCGCGAACTTGCCGAGGCCGCACGGCGCGACGAGGAGGCGCGGCGCGAGGTCGAAGCCGCCAGAGCCGCGCAGGCGGCGGCCGCCGCGACAGCCGAGCAGCAGCGCCAGCGCGAGCTGCAGCGGCAGCGCGAGCAGCAGGAAGCGCAGGCCGCAGCGCAGCAGGCCCAGGCGGCGCGTCAGTCGGCGCGGGAGGCTTATCTGGCTGCGATCGAATTGGAGATCCGCAGGCGCGTGGTGCGTCCGCCGGGCGTGCAGGGCAATCTGCAGGCCGATATCAAGGTGCTGCAGACCCGGTCTGGCGTGGTGGCGGACTCGCGCATCATCAAATCCAGCGGGCTGGCGTTGGTCGACGAGGCCTGCTTGCGGGCCGTGCCGAACGCCTTGCCGCTTCCGTCCGACCCGGCCGTGTTCAACGCCGACCTCGTGATACGATGTCGTCCCTTGGACTGAAGGCTCAACCAGCAGATCGGGCGATGTGCCGGTCCGCTGCCGCTGCCAGCGGACCTTGGCTGCTTCGGTGGCGCCTCACTGTCGGCTTCCGCCTGCACGACTGAGCGTCGTGCCACGGTGAGAGGTCGTTGGCGTTTTCCGTTATCCTCGCCGCCATGTTGAATGGTCACCGCCTCCTCGCCTGCCTCGCCAGCCTCCTGCTGCTGGGGGCGCCATGGGGTCCGCGGGCCGAGCCGCTGGTGGTCGAGGTGGTCGGCGCCGGCGCGAAGCAGATCCCGGTGGCTATCGCGCCGCTGTCCTTCGAGGCGCTGCTCTCGGAGTCGGTCACCGACGTGGTGTCGGCCGACCTTGCCCGCAGCGGCCTGTTCCGCCTGATCGACACCAGCACCCTGCTGCCGCGCCCGGCGGAGCTTGCGCAACTGAATGTCGCCGAATGGCGCGGCCGGGGCGCCGAGGTCATGCTGATCGGCCGCGTCGGCACGGCTCCGGCAGGCAAATGGGAGGTCCAGGCGCGCCTCATCGACCTCGCTGCCGGTCGGCAGTTGCTGGCCGAGGTCCATGTGGTCGACACACGCCAGTTGCGCGCCACGGCTCACCGCATCGCCGACGTGATCTACGAGCGACTGACCGGCGTGTCAGGGGTGTTCGGCACCCGCATCACCTATGTCACGCGCGTCAACCGCCGCTACGAGCTGATGGTCGCCGACGCTGACGGGGCCAACCCCCGCACCGTCTTCAGTTCCGCCGAGCCGATCATTTCGCCGCGCTGGTCGCCGGATGGCGCCCGCTTGGCTTACGTCTCCTTCGAGCGCAAAAAGCCGGTGGTCGTGGTGCAGTCGCTGGTCTCGAACGAGCGCCGTGTGGTCGCCGACTTCCGCGGCTCCAACTCGGCACCGGCGTGGTCGCCCGACGGACGCCGGCTGGCGGTGGTCCTCACGCGCGACGGTTCGTCGCAGATCTACCTGATCCCGGCCACCGGACTGGCTACCGGCGGCGAGCCCGAGCGCTTCACCCGGACCAGCCCGTCGAACGACACCGAGCCCGCCTTCAGCCCGGACGGTCGCTTCATTTATTTCACGTCTGACCGCGGTGGCGGGCCGCAGGTCTACCGCATGCCGGCCGACGGCGGCAGCGCCGAGCGCCTGACCTTTGACGGGGATTACAATGTCTCTCCGCGACCCAGCCCCGACGGCAAGTCGGTGGTCTTCGTGCAGCGGGTGGCCGGCCGGTTTCGGATCGTCACGCAGGACCTCGTCAACCGCCAGGTGCTCCCGGTCACCGACGGCCCGGTCGACGAGAGTCCGAGTTTCGCGCCCAACGGGCAGATGATCCTGTTCAGTCGACTTCAGGGCGGGCGGGGCGAACTCGCGGCCGCGTCGATCGATGGTCGTGTCCGGCAGCGGCTGAGCCTTCCGGGTGGCGACGCACGTGAACCTTCGTGGGGCCCCATGGGTCAGTGATCTCGGTCGGATGCGCACGCCGCGCCCGCTTGACCGATAATGCGCAATCGGATGTCAACCCCCAAGGCAGTCTGGGCTGCCAACAAGAAGAGAGGAACCATGAAACAAAACCACCTGAACCTGGTCCTTGCCGGTGCCGTCCTTCTGGCGCTTGGCGCCTGCGCCAGCAAGAAACCCGCCGCCAGCGATGCAGCCGCCATCGAGGATCGCGGACCGGCCGCCCCGGCCGCGGCGCCGGCTACCGAGGCGCCTGTCGCGCGCGCCGACAGCGGTGCGGGCAGTGATGCCGGTGCCAGCGCCGTTGATGACGGTTCGGGAGACGTCGCCGGCGCGCCCTCGGCCCGCCAGATCTTCTTCGACCTCGACCAGTTCACTATCAAGCCGGAGTATCAAGGCGTGGTTCAGGACGCAGCCGAATTCCTCAAGAGCAAGCCCAAGGTTCGCATCGTTGTCCAAGGCCACACCGATGAGCGCGGCACCAGCGAGTACAACCTCTCGCTCGGTCAGAAGCGTGCGGAAGCCGTGCGTCGCGCGCTGGGTGTGCTTGGAGTGGCCGATGACCGCATCGATGCCGTGAGTTTCGGCGAGGAGAAGCCGATGGCTGAGTGCCACGACGAATCCTGCTGGTCCAAGAACCGCCGCGCCGACATCGTCTACCAAGCCCGTTGATGCGTCGTTCGCTCCTGCCATGGCTGGTCGCCGCCTCCTTCGCCGCGGCGCCGGCCTCGGCGTGGGCGATCTTTGGCGATGGCGATGCGCATCGGCGCATCGACGAGCAGGCCAAGGCACTGCAGGCCCTTGCTGACCAAGTCAAGGCGCTCGCCGAGAGCACTGCCCGGGTGCAGAGTCTGGAGAGCCGTCTTGGTGCCTTCGAAAATACGGTCAACGGCGGGACCCTGCTCAATCTGCTCAATCAGATCGAGACGCTAAACGCAGAAATCGCAAAGCTGCGCGGCCAACTCGAAACGGCGAACAACCGGATCGAAGCGGCAGACCGGCGAGCCCGCGATCTGTACATGGATGCCGACGGCCGCTTGCGGGCGCTTGAAACGCCTGCGCCGTCTGCCACGCCGTCCGTGTCCGCCCACTCGCCTGCGGAGGCTGGTGCGTCGGCGCATGGACAAGCCGCGGATGCTCCCGCTGCGGCCGCAGCGCCCCCTCTCGGCGCAGCGGCTGCCCCGACTAACGCTGCAGCGCCTGCGGGTGCGCCCAAAGCCCCCGCGGCCGCGAGTGCGCCGCCCGTTGCGCCACCGCAATCCTTCATGCCGAGGCCATCGGCCACTGGCGCAGTGGCCCCGGCGCGGCCCGGATCAGCGAGCGACTTTGTCAACGAATCGGTCGCCTACGAGGCGGCGCATGCCGCCCGCAAGGAAGGCCGCTTCAACGATGCCGTGAGGCTGTTTCAGCAGTTCATCGTTACCCATCCCGCCAGCGCTCTGGCGGCACCGGCGCAATACTGGGTCGGCGATTCCTTGTACAACGCCAAGGACTATGCCGGCGCGATCCTTGCCCAGCGGCGTCTGATTGACACGTATCCGGGCAGCGCCAAGGTCCCGGACGCCATGCTCAATATGGCCAGCGCGCTGCGCGAGAGCGGCGACGTCGCTAGCGAGCGGCGCACCCTCGAGCAGCTGATTGCCAAGTTTCCGGCCAGCGAGGCCGCCGAAAAGGCGCGCAAGCGGCTCGCCACGCGCAACTGATGTCGGTGGTCCCGGTCGCCGCCGCGGCCACGCTGCGCATCAATGAGGTGTTTTTCTCGGTTCAGGGCGAATCCAGCCGGGTCGGGCTGCCGACCGTGTTCGTCCGTCTCACCGGCTGCCCGCTGCGCTGCCGTTGGTGCGACACCGAATACGCCTTCCACGAGGGCCGCTCGCGTGAGCTTGCCGACATCCTCGCCGAGGTCCGCAGCCACCCGGCGCGCCATGTTTGCATCACTGGCGGCGAGCCGTTGGCGCAGCCCGCCGTCCGCACGCTGATGACGCTGCTCGCCGACGCTGGTTGCGCCGTCTCCATCGAGACCAGCGGCGCGCAGGACATCAGCGGCATCGACCCGCGCGTGCAGGTGGTCATGGACCTCAAATGCCCCGATTCGCAGGAGTGCAGCCGCAATCTCTGGTCCAACCTGGCGCACCTACGCACCCGGGACGAGGTCAAGTTCGTGCTGGCCTCGCGCGGCGATTACGAGTGGATGCGCGAGGTGCTGGCGCGCGAGCGTCTGCCGGCGCGCTGCGGGGTGCTGGCTTCGCCGGTCTGGGGCGAACTGGATCCCGCCATGCTTGCCGGCTGGATCCTCGAGGACGGCCTCGACGTGCGTCTGCAGGTGCAGCTGCACAAGGTGCTTTGGCAGGACGCGCGCGGCAAGTGAGCACGGTGCCGGAACATGCCATCGAACCCGGGGCAGGGCGGCATGCCGTGGTGCTGCTCTCGGGTGGGCTCGATTCGGCCACCACCCTGGCGGCCGCAGTGCGCGCCGGCTGGGTCTGTCATGCGCTCTCCTTCGACTACGGGCAGCGCCACGGCGTCGAACTCGAGGCGGCGCGGCGGCTCGCCACCGCCCTCGGCGCGGTCGAGCACCGCGTGCTCCGGCTCGACCTGTCGGCGTTTGGCGGCTCGGCGCTCACCGACCCCGGCATCGCGGTGCCCGAGTTGGGCGCGACCGGCGACGCCGCGGGCGGCATTCCGGTCACCTACGTGCCGGCACGCAACACCGTGTTCCTGGCCATGGCGCTGGCCTGGGCGGAGACGCTCGGCGCACACGACATCTACATCGGTGCCAATGCGGTGGATTATTCCGGCTACCCCGACTGTCGCCCGGAGTTTCTTGCCGCCTTCGAGGCCATGGCCAATCTGGCGACCAGGTTGGGTGTGGAAGCGGCTGGTGTGGAAGGTGCGGGTGTGCAAGGGGCTGGTGTGGAAGGTCAGCGCATCCGCATCCGCGCTCCACTGGTCGACCTCGGCAAAGCCGACATCGTGCGGCTGGCGCTTGCGTCTGGCGTCGACCCGGCGCTCACCGTGTCCTGTTACCAGGCCGATGCGGAGGGTCGCGCCTGCGGTCGCTGCGATTCGTGTCGCCTGCGCGCGCAAGGCTTTGTCCAAGCCGGTCGGCCCGATTCCACCCGCTACGCACCGGCGGCACCCGCCGCAGGCGGTCCGCCCGACTGACACCGCGCGGGCCTTAGGCCGCCCTCGATGGCCTGATCATGCGGCGCAGGCGCACCCAGCGTGCGCCGCCGAACACCAGTGCCACGCCGGCCCAGCCAGCCAGCGTCTCGAGCCACTCGCGTCCGCCGACCGCCGCCACCCACGCCGGGTCGGCGGCGATGGTGGTGCCACCGACCCAGCCGAGCAGCGCGCCACCGGCGGTGACGATCCACGGCATACGCTCCATCCACACCAGGATCAGTGTCGATGAGAACATGATCAGCGGCACGCTCACCGCCAGACCGAGCACCAGCAGGGTGATGCTGCCGTGCGCGGCCGCGGCGATGCCAATGACGTTGTCGAGGCTCATCACCAAGTCGGCCACGAGAATGATGCGCACCGCCTGCCAGAAGTTGTCGGAGGCGGCAGGCCCGTCGTTTTCCTGCGCGTCCGGCAGCAGCAGCTTGACCGCGATCCAAAGCAGCAGCAGGCCGCCCACCGTCTTGACCCACGCCAGTTGCAGCAGGTTGGTGGCGAACGCGGTGAGCACCACGCGCAGCGCGACCGCGCCGCCTGCGCCGGCCACCACCGCCATGCGCCGCCGCGCGGTCGGCAACTGGCGCGCCGCCAGGGCGATCACCACGGCGTTGTCGCCGGAGAGTACGATGTTGATGCCGATGATTTCGAGCAGGCCGAGCCAGAAAGCGGCGGTCTGCGGCTCCGCCAGAAAGTCGTGCATGGTTCGGATGCCCTGCGGTCGGCAAAGCCGCGAGTATAGCCGCCTGACCCATCCACCCCTGCCGATGCGCACCTACCTCGACCTGCTCCAGCACATTCTCGACCACGGCAGCGACCGCGGCGACCGCACCGGCACCGGCACGCGCGCGGTGTTCGGCTATCAGATGCGCTTTGATCTTGCGGCAGGCTTTCCGCTGCTGACCACGAAGAAGCTGCACACCCGCTCCATCGTCCACGAACTGCTCTGGTTCCTGCGCGGCGAGACCAATGTGCGCAGCCTGCAGCAAGTCGGCGTGACCATCTGGGACGAGTGGGCTGACGAGCAGGGCGAACTCGGCCCGGTCTACGGCCACCAGTGGCGCCACTGGCCGACGCGCGACGGCGGCGAGATCGACCAGATCCACAAACTGGTCGAGGGCCTCCGCCGAAACCCCGACTCCCGCCGCCACATCGTCACCGCCTGGAACCCGGCCGACGTCGACCGCATGGCGCTGCCGCCGTGCCATGCGCTGTTCCAGTTCTACGTGGCCGATGGCCGGCTATCCTGCCAGCTCTACCAGCGCAGCGCCGATGTTTTTCTCGGTGTGCCGTTCAATATCGCCAGTTACGCGCTGCTGACCCACATGGTGGCGCAGGTCACCGGTCTCGAGGCCGGCGATTTCGTGCACACGCTGGGTGACGCACACCTGTACCACAACCATTTCGAGCAGGCGCGCCTGCAACTCGCCCGCGAGCCGCTGCCCCTGCCAAGACTCAGACTCAATCCTCAAGTGCGGGAATTACTCGATTTCACCTACGCGGACATCACAATAGAAGGTTACGATAGCCACCCGCACATCGCCGCACCGATCGCCGTCTGAGTCACCGAGGCCCCTTCCGGACCATGCTCACACCCAAGACCCTGACCCTGCTGGTGGCGCGCAGCCGCAACGGCGTGATCGGCGTCGACAACCGGCTCCCCTGGCATCTGCCGGACGACCTCAAGCGCTTTCGCGCGCTGACCATGGGCCATCCGATCATCATGGGCCGTCGCACCTGGGACTCGATCGGCCGCCCGCTGCCGGGTCGGCGCTCGATCGTCGTCACCCGCGACACCGGCTGGAGAGCCGAAGGCGCCGAGGTGGCGCACAGCATCGGCGATGCGCTGGTGAGGTGCTCGGGCACCGAGAGGCCCTTCGTGGTCGGCGGCGGTGAGCTCTACGAGGCGACGTTGCACCTTGCCACGCACATCGAACTGACCGAGGTCGACCTCGAGGTCGAAGGCGACGTGCGCTTCCCCGAACTCGACCCGGCGCATTGGCGTGAGGTCGCGCGCCAACCCGTGAAGAATGGCGGGATCGGATATTCCTTCGTCACCTTGGAACGGGTGATCGGCCTCAGTATGGGCATTTGAGCGCGACCGCGTCGCGCCTCGCCACAGCTGGTAGCGCCTCAACGGCCCTGCGAACTGCCGCCGCGCGGCGTCTTTTTCCGACCTCCGGCCAGTTGCCGGGCGCGCGAGCGCGTGTCCAAGCTGCCGCCGCGTCGCTTGGGCGTCTCGGCGGCGTTGCGGCGCGAGCCCGGCACGCGTGGCGAGGCCACCCGGCGCTTCGGCGCTGCGGGCGCGGTCTCGCCGGCCGGCTTGGGCCGCCACAGCACCAAGGTCTTGCCGATGTGTTGCACGGCAGCCGCGCCGGTGGCGGCGCAAAGCGCCGCCAGCATCGCATCGCGGTCCTCGCGCGCCTCGTCGAGGATGCGCACCTTGATCAATTCGTGCGCCGCCAGCGCGCGGTCGGTCTCGTTCACCACCCCGGCGCTGAGGCCGTCGTGGCCGATCTGCACGAGGGGCTTGAGTGCATGCGCGCGGCCACGCAGTTCGCGGCGCTGCGCGGCGGAGATGGGGGGCGCCGCAGCGGTCGCGGCGGCAGAAGTCGTGTCGGGAACGGTCGTCATGCCGGGATGATACGGCAGCCGGCCGCTGCGTCGCGGGCGATAATCCAGCCATGATCAAGAGAGCTGGCAGCAAGCGGTGGATGCGCGAGCACGTCAACGACCCGTACGTCAAACAGGCGCAGAAGGACGGCTACCGCTCCCGCGCCGCCTACAAATTGCTCGAGATCGCGCAGAAGGACCGCCTGTTCCGGCCCGGCGCCACGGTGTTCGACCTCGGCGCCGCGCCTGGCGGTTGGTCGCAGGTGGCGGCCAAGGCGGTGGGCGGGGCCGGGCGGGTGATCGCCATCGATCTGCTCGCGGTGCAAGCGGTGCCCGGTGTGCAGGTGTTTCGCGGTGATTTCACCGAGCCGGCCACTCGCGCCGACCTGCTGGCCCTGGCGCCCGGTGGCGCCGACCTTGTTTTGTCGGACATGGCCCCCAATATCAGTGGTATCGCCGACCGCGACCAGCGCCTGAGTTTCGAGCTGGCGCAACTGGCGGTCGCTTTCGCTGCCGAGGCCCTGCGCCCGGGCGGGTCGGTGTTGATCAAAGTCTTCCAGAGCGAGTGGGTGGAGGGCTTGCGGGCGGACATGGCCGAACTTTTCGTCCGCGTCCTCGTCCGAAAACCGGAGGCCTCGCGCGGACGCAGCGCCGAAGTCTTTCTGCTCGGTGGCGGGTTGCGCGAAACGGTCACACGCGGCTCAGCGGAATCGCCTTAGAATGGACCGTGCGGTAGTGTGCACGCGGTTTCGTCCGCAGCATCTGGCGGGGTGCCGGCCATGGCGTGGCAAACCGGCGATACGGCGGTCCGGCAATGGCCCGCTGACAGAGGCAGACTCATAACAGGCAGTCCAACAGACCAGGGCATACC
>VEQZ01000075.1 GCA_018882975.1 Rhodocyclaceae bacterium
TCCACACTCCGTCCGAGCATACGGTCGATCGAGTAGCCGCCGACATGGAGGTTCATTTGGTGCACCTCAAGATCCATGACAACGGCAAGCCCTATTGCATCGGCGAACCGGGTTCGCTGTTGGTGATCGGGACCCTGATCAGGGAAGGCAGGGCACACGCCGAATTGGACAAAATCTTTGGCACCTTGCCTCAACCGGCGGTGTTGCCCGACCCAACACTAGAATTTCCCAACGCTCAAGCAGTCACGGTGAAAAATTTCAACTTCCGCAAACTGATCCCGGACGACTCGGCGACGTACCGCTATCACGGTTCGCTGACGGCGCCCTCCGCGGTGGACTGCTCATCGGGAGGCAACCTTACCAACACGCTTAACGGCAACCTAGGAATCGACATTTACGACTCCAGCGTGGCCGAGCAACTTGCGGATGAATCAAGAGCCGAAGACGGCACTTTTCCCGAAGTCGTGCAATGGATCGTCAACACCAAGAGCATCACCATGTCGACGGCCCAAATTGACCGTTTCCACGCGCTGTTCGATGTCGACGGAAACTCTCATGTCGACGGAAACTCTCGTCCGGTGCAGGACCTGAACGGACGCGTCATTCTGCGAATGCCCGACTGAGCTATAGCGGAAAAAGTCGAGTCCGGCCTTGCCGTTTGATGGTGCCGGTGGTAACGCCGGCACCATTCCCCTTGCGAAGCAACTTCTCCGATGGTGCGTAGGCGGGCGAGCATGCCCCCGCCTTGACCGGGCGCAAGCCGCGGTCTGGCGCGTGCGTGCCGCTGTCGCGGCGGCTGCTAAGCGGCGCTGTGCCGCCGGCGCCGGGCGAGGATCAGGGCCGAATTGACCCCGGTGAGCACCATGATTGGCCAGAGGAAGGTGCAGACCATCACCCAGAACACGCGGCTGGCCAGCGTCGGCCCGCCGGGCGGGTCGGGGATCTTCTTGGGACCCTCGCTGAACAGATACCGGCAGGAGAAAGTGGCCGCGCCGAAACACGCCCCGAACAGCAGAAACGCGTAGATGTAGATGTTCACCGTCTGCCCCCTTCGCATGCATCTCCGCCATGGAGACGCTCGTTGTCAGATGCAGTATACGGTCGTACCTGTAAGATCGACTAGACGCTTTGTGCACGTCAGCCGCCGGTCGATGCGCTGATCAACGCATCCAGCCGCGCCGCCGCGCTGCCATCGGCCAGCGCCCGCTGTGCGCGCGCCACGCCGTCCTCCAGCGAGGGTGCGACGCCGGCCGCGTAGACCGCCGCGCCGGCATTCAGCGCGACGATGTCGGCGGCCGGGCCGGGCTTGCCGGCCAGCACATCGCGCAGAACCTGCGCGGATTGGGTGACGCCATCCACTCGTATGGCACCAAGGTCGGCGCGGGCGATACCGAATCTTTCCGGTGTGAGTGTGTACTCACTGACGTGACCGTCGCGCAATTCCGACACGTAGGTCTCGCCGCTGAGCGTGATCTCGTCCAGCCCATCCGCGCCGTGAACCACCAGCACGTGGCGGCTGCCGAGCGTCTGCAGTACCTCGGCCAGGGTGCGGGTCAGCTCGCGGCTGAACACGCCGAGCAGCTGGTTGGGCGCGCCGGCCGGGTTGGTGAGCGGGCCGAGGACGTTGAACAGTGTGCGCACGCCGAGCGCCTTGCGTACCGGCGCGGCGTGCTTCATGGCGCTGTGGTGGTTGGGCGCGAAGAGGAAGCCGAGCCCGACCGAGTCGATGAGATGGCCGACGCGCTCCGGGCCGATATTCAAGTTGACGCCCAAGTGCTCGAGCACATCGGCGCTGCCGCTGCCCGAGCTCACCGCCCGTCCGCCGTGCTTGGCCACCCGCGCGCCGCAGGCTGCCGCCACGAACGCGGCGGTGGTGGAGATGTTGAAGGTGTGCAGCGAGTCGCCACCCGTCCCGCAGGTGTCGACCAGATGCGTGCGGTCGGCCACCGCGACGCGGGCCGAGAGCTCGCGCATCACCTCGGCGGCGGCGGCGATCTCGGTCACCGTCTCGCCCTTGCAGCGCAGCGCGATGACCGCCGCGGCGATCTGCGCCGGCTCGAGTTCGCCGCCCATCAGCGCGCGCATCAGCGCGAGCATCTCGTCGCGGGGCAAGTCCTGCCGCGCCAGCAGGCGGTTGAGCGTGTCCTTGAAGGCCATGGTCAGAGGTCGGTGTGCCGCGTCATGCCGCGTGTGCGCTGCCGGTCCATGCCAAGCCGACGAAGTTGCCGAGCATGGCGTGGCCGTGCTCGGTCAGGATGGATTCGGGGTGGAACTGCACGCCTTCCACCGCCAGCGTCCGGTGCCGCACGCCCATGATCTCGCCGTCGTCGGTCCAGGCGGTGATCTCGAGGCAGTCGGGGATGGATTCGCGCTCGATCACCAGCGAGTGGTAGCGCGTCGCGGTAAAGGGGTTGGGCAGGCCGCGGAACACGCTCGTGTCGTTGTGATGCACCAGCGAGGTCTTGCCGTGCATGAGCTGCTTGGCGCGGATGATGCGCCCACCGAAGGCTTGGCCGATGCTCTGGTGGCCCAGACACACGCCGAGGATGGGGATCTGGCCGGCGAAGCGCTGGATGGCTGCCACCGAGATGCCGGCCTCGTTGGGTGTGCAGGGGCCGGGCGAGACGACGATGTGGTCGGGCCGCATGCGCTCGATGTCCTCGACCGTGATCTCGTCGTTGCGATGCACGCGCACGTCCTGCCCCAACTCGCCAAAATATTGGACGAGGTTGTAGGTGAACGAGTCGTAGTTGTCGATCATCAGCAGCATGGCGGTCCCTGCGCGCCCGCCTGTGCGGGGCTCAAGATGGCGAAGCGCGCATGGTACCCCCACGCATACCCCCAGAGGTATCCGCTTTCGGGGATCTTGAATGGCCGAACTTCAGTCGGTCAGGATCGCCTCGATCCGCGCCATGGCCTCATCGAGCACGCCTTGCGGCACCGCTTCGCGCGGGACCGCGCGGCGCTGACGCCAGTCGAGCGACTTGAGCTGGTGGCAATCGATGGCGCCCTGGGTGTCGGTGCCGCTGCCCGAGAGCGTCACCACCGTGCCAAAGCTTCGCGCGGCCGCTGCCGCGCCCTGCGAGATCGGGCAGACGAATGCCAGACCCAGCTGGTTGAAGCTTCGCGCACTGACCACCAGCGCATAGTGCGGACCCTTCATCTCCTGTCTGGAGGCCGGGTCGAACTGCGGGTGGACGATCTCGCCGCGATTGGGCGCCCAAGCCATCAGCCCGCCTCAAGGCCCACTGGCGGCAGGTCGTCCCAGCCGACCACTGGCGGCAGGCCCTCCGGCATCTCGGCGAGTAGGTCGGCGAGCGGGTCCAGAACCACGCTGCGGAGTATCCGCCCGCGTCGCCCGGGTTCGCATCGGGCAGATCGCCGACGCCGCTTGCCTGCAGCCTATTCCCAATGGCCCGCCGGCTGTTTTAGACTTTGGCCAGAGGTCCCTATTGCTGACGTTCCTCGGACAAGGAGTCTCCATGGAAGGCAATCTGATCGGTGTCTACATCGGCGTGGGCGCAGTGGTGCTCATCGGGCTCTTCATCGTCATCCCGTGGTGGGTGATGGGCGACAAGAAACACTAACCGCGTTCCCGCTCTGGTTTTGATGTACCGACTGACGGCCGCCCTGGCTGTGGCAGGCATAGCCGGGGCGCCTTGTGCAGCCGGGCCCCGCCTCACCCGAGCAGGATCAACCCCCAGGTCACCGGCACGTTGAGCAGCGAGACGAGCACGGCGGCGGAGCCGGCGTCCTTGGCGAATTTGCTGAGCGGGTGGTCCTCGTAACCGACCCGGTCGATGGCCTTTTCGATGCCGGTGTTGAGCAGCTCCACCATCAATACCAGCAGCAGGCTACCCACCATCACGGCATTCTCGAGCCCGCTGCGATGCAGCGTCGGCAGTACGGCGAGCAGAACCACGCCGGCGGCGAGTTCCTGACGGAACGCCGCTTCTTCGCGAAAGGTCGCGGCGAGACCATCCATCGACGCCTGGCTGGCGGCGATCAGGCGGTCGATACCGGTCTTCTTCGGGCGCATGGTGGGTCCTGTGGCGGTTTGACGGGCGACGCGCATCCTACCCTGAGCCGCCTCGCCCCGACACCGCGCGGGCGGACGTCGTGTTCCGGTTAAAACCGCGATAATCCGGCACCGCTCCCGAAGGTGCCACCCGTGACCCGTCGCTCAGTCCGCCTCGTCAGCCACCGCCACTGGCCGCTGCCGGTGCTTGCCGGCGCTGCCGTGGTGGCGCTCGCGCTCCTGGCGCGATTGGTCTTGTGGGGTATGACCGGCCTCGACGACGCACCGCTGGCGGCCGCGCCCGCGGTGCTTGGCTACGGCCTGCTCGACGACCTGCGCGCCGCAGTATTCATCGCCGCGCCATTCTGGCTGGCGCTGATCATCCTGCCCACCCACTGGCTCGGGCACCGGCCGCGCCTGTGGCTGCGCGCCGCGGTGCTTTTCGTCACCTTTGCGCTGCTCATCTTCGGCGTGGTCTCAGAGTGGGTGTTCTGGGGCGAGTTCTCGACGCGCTTCAACTTCATCGCGGTCGATTACCTGCTCTACACGCACGAAGTGGTCGCCAACATCGTGCAGTCCTACCCGGTGGGCTGGATGTTTGCCGGGATCGGGCTGGTCGCCCTGCTGCTGACCCGCCTGAGTCTGCCGCCGCCGCTGTTCGTGAGCCCCGCACACCCGTTTCGCCGCCGCTTCTGGCGCGGTGTGGCCGGTGGCATCGCGCTGCCGGCGCTGGTGCTGACGCTGCCGGCACCGCCGGTGGCCGCCACCAACCCCTACACCGAGGAACTCTCGCGCAACGGGCTGGTGTCGCTGGTGCAGGCCGCCTGGCAGAACGAACTCGACTACCGGCGCTTCTATGCCACGCTGCCGCAGCAGCAGGCCGATACGCTCCTGGCAAGCCTCGGCGTGCGCCGCGCGCCGCTCTCCCAACCGCAGGACGACGCGGCGATGATGGATGCGCCGGCCCCTATCGCGGTATTCATGCGCATGCCCAGGCACGTCGTATTGGTGACGGTGGAGAGCCTCTCGGCCGACTACATGGCGGCCTTCGGCAACACGCGGGGCCTCACCCACAACCTCGACCGTCTGGCCGACGAGAGCCTGTTCTTTACCCGCTTCTACGCCACCGGCACGCGTACCGTCCGCGGCCTGGAGGCGGTGTCCCTGGGCACGCCGCCGGTGCCGGGGCAGGCCATCGTCCGCCGCCCCAAGAACGAACATCTGGCGATGGTCGGCCAGCTGGCTGCGCTGCAGGGATTCGACCCGGTGTTCCTGTATGGCGGCAACGGCTTCTTCGACAACATGAACGCCTACTTTGGCGGCAACGGCTACCGCATCGTCGACCGTGGCGACATCCCGGCCAGCAAAGTCACGTTCGAGAATGCCTGGGGGATGGCTGACGAAGTGCTGTTCGACCAGGCTCTGGAGCAGGTGGACCGCGCCGAGGCCGGTGGCAAGCGCTTGTTCGCCCACGTGATGACCACCTCCAATCACCGCCCCTACACCTACCCCGACAAGCGCATCGACATCCCCTCGCCGGGCGGGCGGCCGGGCGCGGTCAAGTACACCGACTGGGCGATCGGCGATTTCCTCGCCAAGGCGCGCGCCAAGCCGTGGTTCAAGGACACGCTCTTCGTCATCCTCGCCGACCACTGCGCTTCAGCCGCCGGCAAGACGCGCCTGCCGGTCGACCGCTACCACATCCCCATGTTCTTCTATGCGCCGGACCTGCTGGCGCCGGCGCGCTACGAGCGGCTGATGAGCCAGATCGACCTGCCGCCGACGCTGGTGCAGGCAATGGGGCTCAAGGGCGGCGCGCACTTCTTCGGCCGCTCGATCCTCGACGGCGAGGCGCCGGAGCGGGTATTCATCTCCAATTATCAAGAGCTCGGGTATTTGAAAGATGGCTTGCTGACCGTGCTGCGGCCCAAGCGTCAGGTCGAGGCCTACCGCATCGACCCGCACACCGACGCCGCGACGCCAGCGGCGGTCGACCCCAAACTCCGCGATGAGGCCATTGCCTACTACCAGACCGCGTCGGCGGCGTTCCGCGAGGGTCGGTTGCGGTTGCCGTAAGGGTGGTTGGCGACCCAATTCGTAAAACTCTTTGTTGGCGGCCCCCGTCCGGTGGTCTCTCCGACGCGACCTTTGAGCGTAGCGAAGGGGAGCGAGGAGAGTGACCACCGGAGGTAGTGGGCCGCCCGCCACTCCACGCTAGTCGTTGTCCTTCCAGATGGTGTGGGCGTCGAGCCACACCCGGTCGCGGGCCTCGAGGGCGTCGAGCCGTGCCACCACTGCTTGCTGACGCGCCTCGCTGGCCAGCCGCTGCGCCAGCAGGACGTCGCTGATCGCCCGCTCGCCGAGGCGCTGTGCCAGTGCGGTGAGTTCAGCCACTTCCGCTGTCTGACGCGCGGCCGCCTCGGCGGACTGCCACGCCTGCACCGAGGTGCCGACCCGCTCGACCAGCGCACGCGCCTCGGCGACGATGCGCAGCCGAGTCTCGTCTACCTGCGCGCGGGCGGCGTCGGCGCGGGCCAGGTTGGCGACGCCCTGCTCGCGTCGCGATTCGCCGGGGATCGGCATCGACAGTGTGAGCACAACGATGCGCTCGTCACCGCCACGCTCCTGCGCCAGACCCATGCCCACCGTCGGGTCGGGGCGGCGTTCCAGTCGCGAGCGCTCGGCCACGGCGCTGGCGCGTTCAGCCTCAGCCTGGGCGACGCCGAGTTCGTGGCTGTGCTCGAGGATCAGCGCGGCCCAGTCGGTGCCCATATCGAGCGGCGTCGGCTCGGGCAGGTCGGGCATGCGCAGCCCCAGCGCGGGGTATTGCTGAACCAGCAGCGTACGCGCGGCATCGCGTTCGCGGCGTGCCTGCAGGGTGGCCGATTGCGATTGCGCCAGCGCCGATTCGGCTTGGATGCGCTCCAGCCGGGCGGCGTCGCCCAGGGCCTCACGCTTGCGGACGGTATCGGCGATGCGCTGCAGGGCGAGGTCGGCCGATTCGCGGGTGGCCAGCACCGCTTCTGCCCGCAGCCAGGCGAACCAGGCCGCGAGGAGCGCACGGCTGGCCTCGTGGCGCGCGTCGCCGAGCATCCAGCGTGCCGTTTCGACACCACGTTCGCCGATGCGCGTATCGGCTGCGGCTTTGTCGCCGAAGCGGATCGGCCGGTCGATGCCGGCGCGCCACTCGAATTGGCGAGTGGTGGGGCCGGTCTCGCGGCGCTGGCCGATATCGCCGCGCACGGTCCACTCCTGCGGACCAGCCATCAGCCCGCGTGCGACAGCCTCTTCGGCACGCAACTGCGAGGCGGCGCGCTGCACCGCCGGCCGGCTCTCCAGAATGGTTTGCACCACCTGCTCGGGTGGGAGTTCGGTTGTCGGCTCGGCGTGGGCCGGGCTGGCCGTGAGCGGGCCGGTCAAGGTCAAGGCGAGGGCCGCAACCATGCGACTGCCACCACGGCCATATCTTGACTTGGCTCTTGCAGCGGCTCCCGCTGCGGCACGTGCTGCCGTAAAGGCCCACGACGTCGGCCTCGGCCATGGTTTTGCTGTTGCCCTCACCTCGCCATCCCCTCGGTATTGCCCGTCAAACCGAAACGCCGGTATAGCAGCGGTAGCAACAGCAGCGTCAGCGCCGTCGAACTCGCCAATCCGCCGATCACCACGATGGCCAGGGGCCGCTGGATCTCCGAGCCCGGACCGGTCGCCACCAGCAGCGGCAGCAGGCCCAGCGCGGTAGTGGTCGCGGTCATCAGCACCGGGCGCAGGCGCCGCAGTGCGCCCTGTCTAACCGCCTCTTCCAGCGTCATGCCTTGCCGCACCAGCCGGTTGAAGGTGTCGACCAACACCACGCCGTTGAGCACCGCAATACCGAGCAGGGCGATGAAGCCGACCGAGGCCGGCACCGACAGGTATTCACCGCTGGCGCCCAGCGCCAGCACACCGCCGATCAGTGCGAAGGGGATGTTGGCGAACACCAGTAGCGCCAGTCGCGCCGAACCGAGGGTCGACATGAGGATGGCGAAGATCAGCGCCAGCGCCACCGGCACCACCAGCCCGAGCCGCGCCGCCGCGCGCTGCTGGTTCTCGAACTGGCCGCCCCAGACCAATCTGTAGCCCTCCGGCAGCTTGACCTCGCGCGCCACGGCGGTTTTGGCCTCGTCGACGAAGCCGACCAAGTCGCGGCCGGAGACCCCCGACTGCACCACCATGTAGCGCTGCGTGTTCTCGCGGTCGACCTTGACCGGCCCCTCGCTGCGTTCGATGCGCGTCAACTGGGCCAGCGTCACGCTGTTGCCGGCCGGCGTCTCCAGCACCTGGCCCTCGAGCCGCGCCGCCGATTGGCGCAGGTCGTCGGCACCGCGCATCACCAGCGGCACGCGTCGCCCCCCCTCCAGCACGATGCCGGTCTGCGCGCCCTCGACCAGGCTGTGCAACCGATCCTGCAGGTCGTTGACGCTCAGCCCCTGACGGCCCGCGGCGAGGCGGTCGAAGCGGACTTGAAGGTACTGGACGCCGGCGTTGCGGATGGCCAGCGTGTCCTTGGCGCCCGCGACCTTGCCGACCACCCCGGCGATCTCGTGCGCCAGATGGTTCAGCGTGGCCAGGTCCGGGCCAAAGATCTTGATGGCCAGGTCGCCGCGCACGCCGGTGAGCATCTCGGCCACACGCATGTCGATCGGCTGGGTGAAGGTGTAGGCGGTGCCCGGGAAGTCGTCGAGGACGCGGCGCACCTGGTCGGCAATCGCCTCCTTGCTGGGCGCCTGCCATGCCTCGCGTGGCTTGAGCACGAGGAAGGTGTCGGTCTGATTCAGGCCCATGGGGTCGAGGCCGATCTCGTCGGCACCGCTGCGCGCGACGATCGCTTTGACGTCGGGCACCGCCTTGAGGATGGCTGCCTGCACCCGTGTGTCGAGCTCGACCGTCTGCTCCAGACCGATCGAGGGGAGCTTCTCCAGTTGCACGATGAAGTCGCCTTCGTCGAGCACCGGCATGAAGGTGCGGCCAGTGACGAGGAATACGGCGATGGCCGCGGCGAGCGCCAGTCCTGCCGTCAAAAATACTGCCCGCCCATGAGTGAGCGCCCACTCCAGTAGCCTTCGGTAGCGCGGCTCCAGCCAGTGCATGAGGCGCGGGGACGTGTGTACGCCCGAACGCAGCAGCAGCCCGCACAGCACCGGCACCACCGTGAGCGAGATCAGCAGCGAACTGCTTAGCGCGTAGACGATGGCCAGCGCCACCGGCCCGAAAAGCTTGCCCTCGATGCCTTCGAGGCTGAGCAGCGGCACGAAGACGATGGCAATGATGAGCACGCCCGAGACCACCGGCACCATCACCTCGCGGCAGGCCTCGAGGATGATGCTGGCGCGGTCGCTGCCCTGCTCACGAGATAGATGTGCCTCGACGTTCTCGACCACCACCACCGCTGCATCGACCAGCATGCCGATGGCGATGGCCAATCCGCCCAGACTCATGAGGTTGGCACTGATGCCGGTCGCTTTCATGGCGACGAAGGTGGCCAGCGCCGCCAGCGGCAGCGACACTGCCACCGCGATGGCCGCCCGCGCATTGCCGAGGAACAGCACCAGCACCAACAGCACCAGCAGGATGGCCTCGACTAGCGCCTTGCTCACTGTGTGTACGGCGCGGTCGACCAGGTTGCTGCGGTCGTAGAAGGTCACGATGCGCATGCCTTTGGGCAGTGCGGGTGCGAGTTCCTCCAAGCGGGCGCGCACGCCCTCGACCACTTGGGCCGCGTTTGCGCCGCGCAGGCCGAGCACCAGGCCCTGCACCGTCTCGCCCTGGCCGTTGCCGGTCACCGCGCCATAGCGCGTCAGGTGGCCGAAGCGCACATCGGCGACATCAGCGACCCGAACCACGTGGCCGCGCTCGCTGTGCACCACCACCGCGCGCAGGTCGTCGAGCGTGCGGATGGCGCCCTCGGCGCGCACCAGCAGCGCTTCCTCGCCATCGTTGAGGCGCCCGGCGCCGTCGTTGCGATTGTTCTCGCGCAGGGCGGTCTCGAGGTTGGCCAGCGTGAGGCCATTGGCTGCGAGGCGGGTGAGGTCCGGCGCCACCTCGAAGGTCTTGACCATGCCGCCGAGGCTGTTGACATCGGCGACGCCCGGCACGCCGCGCAGCGCCGGCCGGATGGTCCAGTCGAGCACGGTGCGCCGCTCGGCCAGTGTCTGCGGCCCCTCGATGGTGAACATGTACATCTCGCCCAGCGGCGTGGTCAGCGGCGCGAGGCCTCCGGTGACCGAGGGCGGCAGGTCTTGCATGACGCTGGCCAAACGCTCCGAGACCTGCTGCCGCGCCCAGTAGACGTCGGTGCCCTCCTCAAAGTCGATGGTGATGTCGGTGAGCGCGTATTTGGAGCTTGAGCGCAGGATCCTGGCCCTGGGCAAGCCCAGCACCGCCTGTTCGACTGGCGCGGTGATGCGCGTCTCGACCTCTTCCGGCGTCATTCCCGGTGCTTTGAGGATGATCTTGACCTGCGGGGTGGAGACGTCGGGGAAGGCGTCAATCGGCAGGCTGCGCGCCGCGAGCATGCCGCCGACGATGAGCATGGCGGTGGCCACTGCCACCCACAGGCGCTGCCGCAGCGACCACGCGACCAGACCAGCGGAGTTCATGGCGCTGGGCGTTGTGCAGTCAGCCGCCGCGCAGCGACTTGAGCGCGGCGATGCCCTGCACCACCACCGCGTCGCCGGCGTGGAGGCCGCTCACGCTGGCGGTGCTGCCGTCGTCGTGCTCGACACGCACATCGACAGCGCGGAAACGGCCGGGTGCGCTGCGGACGAAGACGCGGGTGGCGCCACCCTCGCGCCAGACGGCGCGGGTGGGCACCGCCACGGCATCGCCCGAGGCGGCGACGGC
>VEQZ01000009.1 GCA_018882975.1 Rhodocyclaceae bacterium
CCACCGGGGCCTGCACGTGCACGGCCGCGGTGTTCTCCTTCATCGACTCCTCTTGGATGATGCGCAGCACGTGCAGCGCGGTCGATTCGGTGTCGCGCACGAAGCCGGTGCCGTGGCAGCGCGGGCACGGGATGTGGCTGCCCTCGGACAATGCCGGGCGCAGGCGCTGGCGGGAGAGTTCGAGCATGCCGAAGCGGCTGATCTTGCCCATCTGCACGCGTGCGCGGTCAACGTGCAGCGCGTCCTTGAGGCGGTTCTCCACCTCGCGCTGGTTCTTGGCCGACTCCATGTCGATGAAGTCGATCACCACCAGGCCGCCGAGGTCGCGCAGGCGCAACTGGCGTGCCACTTCGTCGGCGGCTTCCAGGTTGGTGCGGAAGGCCGTTTCCTCGATGTCCGAGCCGCGCGTGGCACGCGCCGAGTTGACGTCGACCGCGACCAGCGCCTCGGTGTGGTCGATGACGATCGCCCCGCCCGACGGCAGATTGACCTGCCGCGAATAAGCGGTCTCGATCTGGTGCTCGATCTGGAAGCGCGAGAACAGCGGCACGTCGTCCGTGTAGAGCTTGACCCGCGCGACGTTGCCCGGCATCACATGGCTCATGAACTGCTCGGCCTGCTCGTGGATGGCCGGCGTGTCGATCAGGATCTCGCCGATGTCGGCAGTGAAATAGTCGCGGATGGCGCGGATCACCAGGCTCGACTCCTGGTAGATCAGGAACGGCGCCGCCGCGTCGTCGGCAGCGCCCTCGATGGCCCGCCACAGTTGCAACAGGTAATTGAGGTCCCACTGCAACTCTTCGAGGGTGCGGCCGATGCCTGCGGTGCGGGCGATCACGCTCATGCCCGAGGGGATCTCGAGCTGGGTGATGAGGTCGCGCAACTCATTGCGGTCCTCGCCCTCGATGCGCCGGCTCACGCCGCCGCCGCGCGGGTTGTTGGGCATCAGCACCAGGTAGCGGCCGGCCAGGCTGATGTAGGTGGTCAGCGCCGCGCCCTTGTTGCCGCGCTCGTCCTTGTCGACCTGGACGATGAGCTCGAGGCCCTCCTTGATCCAATCGGCAGGGCGGCCCTTCACCGGGTCGGCATCGCTCGCCAGACCGCTCTTGGTGATCTCCTTGAACGGCAGAAAGCCGTGGCGGTCGGTGCCGTAATCCACAAAAGCGGCCTCGAGGCTGGGCTCGACGCGGGTGATACGGGCCTTGTAGATATTGGACTTCCGCTGTTCGCGGCCGGCCGTCTCGATGTCGAGGTCGATCAGTTTCTGACCATCGACGATGGCGACGCGCAGCTCTTCGGCCTGCGTCGCATTGAACAACATGCGCTTCATCAAACTCTCCCGCGCGCTCGAGCGGGATGCGGCGTTCAGCTCAACAGGGAGCGGGCGCAGCCGCACGCGTGTCGGCCTGCGCAGGTGCGCGGCGGTGTGGCGTGAGGGCTGCTGGGGTCTGCCTGTAGGTCAAAACGACACTCAATGCCTGGGGTGGCGCGGTGGCGGGAACGGCTGGCGGCAGAAAAGCCCGGGAGGTGGCCATTGGGGCCAGTTGTCGCTCGCGGACGCTTGTCTGCAGAGGCGGGTCGGGGACTGCTGGAGCCCTCGCCGACCGGACGCTGCAGCGCGGTGTGCGCCTTGGTTCCGACTCGACGCGCCGCCCGAAAACCTTGTCGGTCTCGAGCACGCAATCTTGGGTAGACTCGTTGCTTGTCTGCAGAAGCAGCTGGTGAACGACATTAACCAGGGAAATCGTCCGCGCCGGACCCAACCGGTGGGAGATCGAAGTATACGGACTGGCGGCGCAGCGCGCAAAAGTGTGGCGCAGGCGGGCCAACCGCCGCCAGCGCAGGGCGCGCGCGGTCCGACGCGCGACATGGTAGTACCTGCGACGGGCCGGCCGCCGAGCGCTCCCGCCTTGGCCGTGCAGCTGCTCACCATCGACGAGGGCAGCGCCGGCCAGCGCATCGACAACTTCCTCGCCCGCGTGCTCAAGGGCGTGCCCAAAAGCCACATCTACCGCATCCTGCGCAGCGGCGAGGTACGCATCGACGGCGGCCGCGCCAAGCCCGAACACAAGCTCGCGCCGGGGCAGACGGTGCGTGTGCCGCCGGTGCGGGTGGCGGTGCGCGACGACGCCTCGCCGGCCCTGCCGCGCGACTTCCCGGTGCTGTTCGAGGACGCGCATTTGTTGGTGGTGGACAAGCCGGCGGGCGTGGCCGTGCATGGCGGCAGCGGCATCAGCCACGGCCTGATTGAGCAGGTGCGTGCGGCGCGGCCCGAACTGCGTGACCTTGAGCTGGTGCACCGGCTGGACCGCGAGACCTCGGGCGTGCTGCTGCTGGCCAAGAAGCGCTCGGCGCTGCGCCGTCTGCACGACGAACTGCGCGATGGCGCCACCGACAAGCACTACCTGGCGCTTGTGGATGGCCGCTGGCGCGACGACAAGCGCGCGGTGCGCGCGCCGCTGCTCAAATACGTGAATGGCGACGGCGAACGGCGAGTCAGTGTGTCGAAGGACGGCCAGCCGAGCGAGACGGTGTTCCGCCTGCTGCGACGCTGGCCGCAGGCCTGCCTGCTCGACTGCGAGCTGCTCACCGGCCGCACCCACCAGATCCGTGTGCATCTGCTGCACACCGGCCACCCGATCGCCGGCGACGACAAGTATGGCAACTACGAGTGGAACCACGAACTCGCGCGCATGGGCCTCAAGCGCATGTTCCTGCACGCCGCGCGCATGACCTTCACCCACCCCGCCAGCGGCGAGCAGATGACCGTCGAGGCGCCGCTGCCGACCGCGTTGCAAGGCTTTAGCGACCGGCTCGATGCGCTGGCAGGCGAGTCTGCCGAGACCGTTGGGTCCGCCGCCGTGGCCAATTCGGCAAAAGACAGGCGGCCCGCCCGGGCACGCCGAGGCCGCGGAGCGCCCTGATGGCCGCCGCAAGCTACGACCTGATTGTCTTCGACTGGGACGGCACCGTAGTCGATTCGGCCGGCATGATCGCGCAGTGCATCGTCGATGCCGCCGACGCCGCCGGCGCACCCCGCCCGACGCTGGACACGGCGCGGCACGTGATCGGTCTCGGGCTGGACGATGCCCTGGCGTATTGCTTTCCTGGCCAGCCGCGCGCGGTGCTGCAGGGCGTGGTCGAACACTACAAGCGCCTGTTCCTGAGCCGCGACGCGCACGGCCAGATCCAGCCCTTCGCCGGCGCGCGCGAATTGCTGGCCTGGCTCTCGACCTGTGGGGCAGGACTCGCCGTGGCCACCGGCAAGAGCCGCGCCGGGCTGGCGCGGCAGTTCGGCACCACCGGCCTCGGCCCGCTGTTCCATGGGTCAAGGTGTGCCGACGAGACGCACCCCAAGCCGCACCCGGCCATGTTGCTCGAATTGATGGACGAGTTCGGCGCCCTGCCCGCACGCACCCTCATGGTCGGCGACACCAGCCACGATCGCCTGATGGCCGAGTCGGCCGGCACGGGCTTCGTTGGTGTCACCTTCGGCGCGCACCCGCTGGCAGCGCTGCAGGGCCCGGCCACGCTATGCTGCTGCGATGATTGGGCGCAACTGGAGCATTGGCTGCGTCCGGCAGACTGAGGTTGTGCGGTGGCGCGTCTACGCGCCGCGACCTTGTGCATGCGCCCTGGCATGGTCCCGCGACTGAACTTGATCATCGACCAGAGACTCCGACACCCGCAGCACCTTTTGTAAGCCACCGGAACCACCGCCCCCGACCATGAGCACCGACACCTCATCGCCCGCCCCGTCGAATGCCGATGCTGCCAGCCAGGCACTCGCCGACCTGGTGCGTGAATCACTCGAAGAAAAACGCCGCGCTCGGCGTTGGAACACCGGCTTCCGCATCTTCTATGCCGCGCTGGCGCTGTTCGCGGTGCTTGCACTGGTGGGCCGCGGCGGGCACGGCGGTGTCGGCCCCAAGGGGCCACACACCGCAATGGTGCGCATCGAGGGCGTGATCGAGGACGGTGGCGACGTCTCCGCCGACACCATCACCGAGGCCCTGCGCGACGCCTTCGGCAACCCCAACGTTAAGGGCATCGTGCTGCAGATCGACAGCCCCGGCGGCAGCCCGGTGCAGTCCGACCTCATCTACCGCGAGATCCGCCGCCTGCGCGCCCTGCACAAGGACATCCCGGTGCACGCGACGGTGCTCGACCTCTGCGCCTCGGGCGGCTACTACATCGCCTCGGCCGCGGACAAGATTCACGTGAATCCCTCCAGCGTGGTCGGCTCGATCGGCGTGATCATGAACGGCTTCGGCTTCACCGGCGCCATGGAGCGCTTCGGCATCGAGCGGCGCGTGCTCACCGCTGGCGAGAACAAGGCATTTCTGGACCCCTTCGCACCGGTCAAGGCCGACGAGGTGGCGCATGCGCGCAAGTTGCTCGACGGCATCCACGCGAATTTTGTGGAAGCGGTGAAGCAAGGCCGCGGCAACCGCCTCAAGGACGACGGCAAGTTGTTTGGCGGTCTGATGTGGACCGGCGCGCAGGCAATCGAGATCGGCCTGGCGGACGCCGTCGGCAGCACCGGCAGCGTCGCCCGCGACGTGTTCAAGGCCGAAGAGGTGATCGACTACACGCCGCAACCCGATCTGGCCGAGAAGGTTGCCAAGCGCTTTGGCGCGGCGGCCGGCGCGGCGATGGCGGCGCGCGGCTTGGGCGACGCAAGGCAATGGCTGGAACCATCCGGAAGCAGTGCCGTTGAACTGCGTTGAGCAGCGCCTCCCGGTGCTGCATCAACCCGGGGCATGTCACGGTCTGTTTGCTGTCGGGCGAGCGGTCTGACCGGCGCGGGAGCGTCTCGCGGCCGATTTTTGCTCAGTATCGGTTGACATCACCCTCGGCAGCGCGAACATCGCCGCGGTGACGGAAAGCGAGGCGCAGCAGCAACCACAGCACCGCCGACACGACGGCGAACACGATGACATAGGTCCCGGTTTCGAATCCGCCGAACCACGCAAGGCCAGCCACCGCGAAGGCTCCACCGGCAAAGCCGAGGAAGATCAGCGCTGGCAACAGCACCTCCAGCGCCAAAAAAACCAGTCCGGCCAGCGCCGCCGCCTGCGCCAGACTCATCAAGCCCTGTCTCGCAGGACGCGGTTGAGCGCGCCGGCAAAGCTGTCCACCACCTCGGTCGGCAGCACGATCAGCTTGCTCGCCGCACCCTCGCCGAGTGCTCGCACCGCGTCGGCCTGAATCTTTCGCACCTCGAAATCCACTGCCTGCTGGCCCCCATTGCTGATCGACGCCGCGATGGTCTGGATGGCGTAGGCGTCCGCTTCCGCGAGTGTCTTGCGCGCCTCCGCCCCACGCTGTGCGGTGTAAAGGTCGGCGTCGGCCTTGAGTTCGGCGGCCTGCTTTTCACCCTCGGCCTGCCGTACCAAGGCGCGACGGGTGCGCTCAGCGTTGAGTTGCTGCTGCATGGCAGCACGGGTCTCCTCGTCGACCGTCACGTCAAGAATCTCGACCCGGGTCAGGACGATGCCCCACTCCTCCATCACCGAACGCAGTTCGGTCTCCATGGCTTCGGAGAGCTCGCGCCGGTTGGACTGCACGCCGTCGAGTTCGGTCTTGCCGATCACGCTGCGGACCGTGCCGATGACGGTGGTCTCGATCGCCTGCGCGACCTGTACCACACGGTAGTAGGCCTTGGACGCGTCGCTCACGCGGTAAAGGATCGCCAATTCGACACCGATGGTGACGTTGTCGAGGGTGATGGTCGAGATGCGCTTGGTCTCGAGTTGCCGCTCAAGGATGTCTACCCGGTGCCGTACCGTCTCGATCACCGGCATCACCAGATGCAGCCCGGCCTCGAGCGTGCGCTGATAGCGCCCGAGGCGCTCGACAAGGAAATTCTGCGACTGCGGCACGACCTTGACCGAGAACGCCAAGAGAACCACCACAAGCGCCAAAAAGCCCCACTCGACCATGTCCGACTCCATCAAGCCCTGCCGCAAAACCGCGCGGATCAGGGGGTTGCAGCTGCCAGCGATCGAGGCACCCCCAAGCAAGGGCGCGACCACTTGAGTAGCCCTACCGTGAAATTCGTAAGTACTTTGCCTGATTCAGAGCGTAGATCGATTGGCGGGATGCTGCAAGCAGCGTGCACAGGGTTCAAGCGTAACGGGGGTTTCAGTCGTCAGGCAGGTTCTGGCCGGGAAAGAGTTCTTCCGTAAACCCGAACTGGCTCATGTCCCTGATCCGCATGGGATAGAGCACCCCCCACAGATGGTCGCACTCGTGCTGCACCACGCGGGCGTGGAAACCGCTGACGCTGCGATCGATCGGCTTGCCCTCGAGGTCGCAACCGGTGTAGCGCACCCGCGCGTGCCGCGGCACCAGGCCGCGCATGCCCGGCACCGACAGGCAGCCTTCCCAGCCCTCCTCCTTGGCCTCATCCAGCGGCGTGATGGCCGGGTTGCAGAGGATGGTGTAGGGCACCTGGTCGGCGTCGGGATAGCGCGGGTTGGCGCCGACGCCAAAGATCACCACCTGCAACTGCACGCCGATCTGCGGCGCGGCGATACCGGCGCCGTTCATTGCCGCCATGGTGTCCTGCATGTCTTGCACAAGCGCGCGCAGGTCAGACGTGCCGAAGGCGCTGACCGGCGCCGAGATTCGCAGCAGTCGCGGATCGCCCATGCGCAGCACCGGCCGCACCGCCATCAGCCGTGCCCCTCTCTGGCGCGCAGCAGCGCCAGCAGCACTTCGCGGGCGCGCGCCATGCCGGTGTCAAAGGCGGCCTGAGCGGCATCGAGCGCCACCGCTGCTGCGCTGTCACCCTTGCCGGCGGCGTCGTTGGCCACCACCGCGAGCATGGCGTAAGCCAGGCCGGCCTCGCGCGCCAGAGCCGCCTCGGGCATGCCGGTCATGCCGACGATGTCGGCGCCGTCGCGCTCGAGGCGGCGGATCTCGGCCGCACTCTCGAGGCGCGGACCCTGGGTGGCGGCGTAGGTGCCACCGTCGCGCACGGCGATGCCGGCGGCGGCCGCAGCGGCGAGCAGGTGCCCGCGCAGCCCCGGGTCGAAGGGGTGGGTGAAGTCGATGTGCGTCACCGCGTCGGCGTCCGCATCCACAAACGTATGCTCGCGCGAGTGGGTGTAGTCGAGCATGCCATCGGGAACGATGACACTGCCCGCCGGCAGACTGGCGGCGATGCCGCCTACCGAGGCAAAGGCCACCACCTGGCGCACGCCGACGTCGCGCAGCGCAGCGATGTTGGCGCGGTAGTTGATGAGGTGAGGCGCGATCCGGTGCGGCTCGCCGTGGCGAGCGAGGAACCATACCTCGCAACCCGTTGCCAAGCCGCGCACGAGCGGTGCCGAAGGCGCGCCGTAGGTGGTGACAAGGTCGAGGCGGTCGGTGATCTGCAGCGCATCCCAGCGGTTGAAGCCGCTGCCGCCGATGACGGCCAGCATCAGGTGCCGGTCATCGGCCGTTGACCTCGCGCAGCGCATGGATGCTCGGCAGGTTGCGCCACCAGCCGAACACGTCCATGCCCATGCCGAAGATGAAGCGGTCGGGCATCTCCATGGCGACGAAGTCGGCCTCGATCGGCTTGGGCCGCATCGGGTTCTTCTCGGCCAGCACGGCAGTCAGGCAACGACGCGCCCCTGCGGCAAGAATGGCCGAGCGGACCAAGGTGATTGTGATGCCCTCGTCCAGCACATCGTCGAGCAGCAGGACTGTTTCGCCCTTGACGTCGGGCATGGGCGAGAGCCACTCGAGGTCGCGGCCGCGCGTTTCGTAGCCGTAACGCCCGACCTGGATGGCATTCATCCGCAGGGGCATGGTGAGTTGCGGCAGCAGCATGCCGGCAAACGGCAGGGAGCCATTCAGCAGCGGCAACACTTGAACCACCTGGTTGCCCAACTCGGCATTGATCTGGCGAGCCAGACTGGCAATGGCTGCACGGACCGTCTCGGCGTCGGCAAGGCAGTCTGACTGCGCGAGGACCGATTGCGGGTCCGGCAGGTTCAAACGCTCACCGGTCATGCTTGTCGCCATGGCAGTAGCCCGTTCGACTTGAATTAGCTTCATTATAAAACGACTTTTTCATTTGTGCACCGAAGGAGTTAGCTGTTTTGTGCATTCTGCAGCAAGCCGAGCAAGCCCGCTTCGTCCAACTGTGCGATGCCAAGTTCCCGCGCCTTTTCAAGTTTGCTTCCGGCATCGGCACCCACCACCACGTAGTGGGTCTTTTTGGAGACGCTGCCGGCCACCTTGCCGCCCTGCGCCTCGATCAGCGCCTGCGCCTGCTCACGGCTGAGCGTGGGCAGCGTGCCGGTCAGAACAAAGGTCTTGCCAGTGAGCGGCGCCATCGCGGCCTCACGCGCGCCCCCGGTCTCGGCCCAAGTCAAGCCGCAGGCGCGCAGCTGCTCCACCACCTCGCGCTGGTGCGGCTGGGCAAAGAAGGTGTGGATGCTCTCGGCGACCACCGGCCCGACCTGCTCCACTTGCAGCAACGCCTCGACGCTGGCGTTCATCAACGCGTCGAGACTGCCGAAGTGGCGGGCGAGGTCCTTGGCCGTGGCCTCGCCGACGTGGCGGATACCGAGGCCGAATAAAAATCGCGCTAGCGTGGTCTGGCGCGAGGCGTCGATCGCCTGCAAGAGATTGGCGGCCGACTTCTCGGCCATGCGTTCGAGTTCGGCCAGTTTGAGCACGCCGAGCCGGTAGAGGTCGGGCAGCGTGCGGACGATGCCGGCATCGACCAGCTGCTCGACGATCTTGTCGCCGAGGCCGTCGATGTCCATGGCGCGGCGCTGCGCAAAATGCAGCAGCGCCTGCTTGCGCTGGGCGGCGCAAACCAGCCCGCCGCTGCAGCGGCTGTCGACCTCGCCTTCGTCGCGCACGGCATCTGACCCGCACACCGGGCAAGCGTGCGGCATGGCAAACGGCACCGCACCCGCGGGCCGGCGCTCCGGCAGCACGCCGACCACCTCGGGAATCACATCCCCGGCGCGGCGCACGATCACGGTGTCGCCGACGCGCACGTCCTTGCGCTCGATCTCGTTGGCGTTGTGCAGGGTCGCGTTGGTCACGGTGACGCCGCCGACGAACACCGGCGCGAGTCGCGCCACCGGCGTCAGCTTGCCGGTGCGGCCGACCTGCACGTCGATCGCCTCGACCGTGGTGAGCATCTCCTGCGGTGGGTACTTGTGGGCGACCGCCCAGCGCGGCTCGCGCGTGACAAAACCCAGCTGCGCCTGCAGCGCGAGGCTGTCGACCTTGTAGACGACGCCATCGATGTCGAAGGGCAGCGCATCGCGGCGCGCGGCGATGTCGGTGTGGAAACGGACGAGGTCGTCCAGCGTGCCCGTGGTGCGCTCATGGCAAACCGGCAGGCCGAGCGCGAGCAGCGCATCGAGCACACCGGAGTGGGTGGCCAGCGCCGCGCCCAGCAGATCCCAGCCCTGCGTCTCGCCAAGCCCGTAGGCGAAGAAGGATAGCGGCCGCTGCGCGGCGATGGCCGGGTCGAGTTGGCGGATGCTGCCGGCTGCGGCGTTGCGCGGGTTGACGAAGGTCTTGTCGCCGCGGTTGCGGGCGGCCTCGTTGAGCGCCTCGAAATCGTCGCGGCGCAGGTAGACCTCGCCGCGCACCTCGAGCACCGGCGGTGGCGCGGGAGTGGCGAGCCGCAGCGGGATGGCACGGATGGTGCACACGTTCTGCGTCACGTCCTCGCCGGTCTCGCCATCGCCGCGGGTCGCGGCCTGCACCAGCACGCCGGCCTCGTAGCGCAGGTTGATGGCCAGGCCGTCGAACTTGAGTTCGGCGGCATAGACCACTGGCGGGTCGCTGTCGGCCAGCTTGAGTTCGCGGCGGACGCGGGCGTCGAAAGCGCGCGCGCCCTCGGCGGTCGTATCGGTCTCGGTGCGGATCGAGCGCATCGGCACCGCGTGGCGCACCGGCGCGAAGCCCTCGAGGGGCCGGCCAGCGACGCGGCGGGTGGGCGAATCGGCCGTGGCGAGGTCGGGGTGCGCTGCCTCCAGCGCCTGCAACTCGCGAAACAGGCGGTCGTACTCGGCGTCGGGGATGGTCGGCGCGTCAAGCACGTAATAGGCGTGGTCGTGCGCGGCGATGAGGGCACGCAACCGGGCGGCGCGCGCTGCCGCGCCAAGGTCCGCTGCGGGCGTCGCCGACGCGGGCGCCGGCCCCTGTGCCGGCTCGGCGAACAGGTCGCCGCTGCCGCCCCCCGCGCCGCTCACGCGAAGACGCGCCGCGCCAGCACCGAGCCGGGTGCCATCTGCTGCGCCGTGAGGCGGTTCTCGAGCGCGGCGACACGCTCGGCGATCAGGCGCACGCCCGCTTCGCCGAGGTTCTGGCGCTGGTCATCCACCACCCTGCCGCCGATGCCCTGGGCGATCTGGCGGGCGAGCTGCATCATCTGGTTGAAGACGCGCGCCGGCTTGCGCGTGCGCGGGATGTCCAGCAGCAAGGTCACACCGGTCATGGCAGCGGTGCGAATACGGTCGGCAACGAAGGGCTCGCCGGCAATGTCGGACAGGGTCAGCAGCAGCAGACCGTCATCGTCCTCGAGGGTGTAGTGGCCCTGCGGCTGCAGACGAAAACCCGCCGCTTCGACCAGGGCGCGGATCTTGGTGGCCGGGACCGGCACGTCGGGTGCCACCACGTTGATACCGATCAGCACGTCGGCCTCGGCGCAAAAAGCGTCGAATGCCCCGGCAATGGCATGCGCCTGCGCGACATCGGGTGGCGAGCCACTGGCCGAGACCTGCTCGGTGACCTGATCGATCCAATGCGCGAAGCGATCCAGCGAGGCACGCTCGATCAGCCCGCCACGGTCCACCTGCTGCAGGGCGAAGGCGAGTTCCTCGTAGCGCACCGACTGGCGCAGCACCGGCTGCCAGTCCTGACTGCCGACCGGGCAACCGAGCACGGTCAAGGGGCGGCCGACGTCGGGCGCGCCGGACAGCAGGTCGGCGAGGTCCTCGGCAGCAACGGGTTCCATGGGCAGCAGGCGCACCAGATAGTCGACGCGGTTGTCGAGTTCGGGCGGGTCGGGGCGCAAGGCCAGACCACTGGCTGGCACACGCGCTGCCCGCTGCCGCAACGCGTCGATCGCGGCCGGCTCGGCTTCGCGCGGCGGCAAGGGTGATGGCGGCTGCGGCCGATCGTCGCGCGGCACCGGCCGCGGCGGCGCCTGCCAGCCGGGCGACGGGCGCTCTGCCGGCACCGGCGCGGCGGCCAATCGCGGCGGCGGCGAACTCGCGGCGGACGCGTCCCTCGCCGCCGGGCCAACCGAAGACGGGTCGAGCGCGGTCGGGGCGAGCGCGGCAGGCCCCCTCGACACCGGACCCCTTGCGACTGGCTCGCTCGAAACCGGGTCCGGCGCCTGCCGGTCCGGGTGCGGCGTCTCCGCCTCGACCGCACCGGAGCCAGTAATCACCGGCTCGATGCGGCCATCGGCATTGGCATCGCCCAGCGGCGCCCCGTCCGCATCGCGGCCTGCCGCACGCGCCAAGGTCGGCGCCGCCGGTGCCGGGCTGGCCAGCGGGTCGGCGCCGGCGCCGCGGGTCGGGCCGACATGGGCAGCGACCGCGCGTTCGATCTCGCGCCGACGCCGCACCGATTGCCACCAGTTGTAGAGGTAGACCAGCAGCACCACGCCGACACCGGCGAGGATCAGGGCGGTTTGGAATTGGGTCATGTCAGGCCATCTCGATCTGGTCCAAGAACGGCGACCAAGTATCTGATTATAAGAGCCTCGAGGGGACGCAGGGCAAAGCCTGCAGGATCATGCGGCGGCCAGCTTCACCGCTTCGGCGACATCCACCGCGACCACCCGTGAGACACCAGGCTCGGGCGCGGTCACGCCCACCAACTGCGCGGCGATCTCCATGGTCAGCTTGTTGTGGGTGATGAAAATGAACTGCGTCTGGGCCGACATGCGCCGCATCAACTGGCAGAAACGCTCGGTGTTGGTGTCGTCGAGGGGGGCATCGACCTCGTCGAGCATGCAGAACGGCGCGGGGTTGAGGCGAAACAGCGCAAACACCAAGGCCAGTGCGGTGAGCGCCTTTTCACCACCCGAAAGCAGGGCCAGCGTGCTGTTGCGTTTGCCCGGCGGCTGCGCGGAAAGGATCAACCCGGCGTCGAGGATCTCCTCGCCGGTAAGTTCGAGACTCGCACTGCCACCGCCGAACATGGCGGGGAAGAGTTCCGCCAGACCGCGGTTGACCTCGTCGAAGGTGAGCTGCAGGCGCTCACGGCTGTCGCGGTCGATGCGCCGGATGGCGTCCTCGAGGGTACCGATCGCGGTGCCGAGATCGGCCGCCTGGGCCTCAAGAAAACCGCGTCGCTCGCTGGCCTCGGCCAGTTCGGCGATGGCGGCGAGGTTGACGTCACCCAGCGCGTCGATCTCGCGCTGCAGACGCGCCACGCTGCGCCGCAAGGGCTCCTCGTCGGTGTTCTCCGGCACCTGCACCTGCTCGGGCCGGATGCCCATGGCGCCGAGCGCCTCGAGCTGCTGGTCGCGTTGCTGCACCGCGGCTTCCACGCGCACGCGCAGGGCGCCCAACTCCTCGCGCAGCGGGCCGACCGCGTGTTCCGCCGCCAAGCGCCGCTGCTCGCGGTCTCGCAGCGCGATGGCGGCGGCCTCGGCCGCCTCGCGCGCCGCCACCAGTGCGGTCTCGGCCGCCTGCCGCGCCTGCACCGCGGCAGCCAGGGTCTGCGGCAAGGTCTGGTCGTCGAGCGATGCCCACTCGGTCTGCAGCGCCGCGAGTTCCTCGCCGATCTGCATGGCGCGGCGCTCGGCCGCTGCCTGTGAGTTGCGCAGGTCGGCAGCGCGCGTCTGCAGTGTCTGCACGCGGAAGCCGGCCTCCTGTGCCGCGCGCTCGGCGCTGCGACGCGTCTCGCGGGCGGCTTGCGCCGCAGCGCGCGCGTCACCGTGTGCCGCCGCGCGGTCGTGCCAAAGTTCTTCGAACGCACTGGCATCGCCGGCCAGACTCTGCACCTCGGCCTGGGCGGCCAGCAGCGCATCGGCGGCGGCGGCGCGCTCCTCGCGCAGTCGCGCGATCTCGGCTTCGACCACGGCGCGACGGGCACCGCGCTGGGCCTCGACCTCGCGCCGGCGTGCCTCGGCCACCTCCAGCTGTTGCGCCTCGCGGCGGGTCTGCTCGAGCGGCGCCTGTAGGGCGTTCCACTGCTGCTGCTCGTCGCGCTGAAGCGCCTGCAGCGCTTCCAGCTCGCCCTGCAATGGCGCACGCGCGCCGGCAAGGCGCGCCGCCTCGGCATGCGCCGCCAGCAGGTCGGCCTGCAACGCGAGATCGCCGCCGCGACCGCCGACCAGCAGACCATGGCGCCACACCCACACGCCCTCGGGGCAGACCAGCGACTGGCCGGCCGCAAGGCGCGCGCGGGCGTCGAGGGCGTCGGCCAGACTGTCGGCGCAGTAGACGCCGGCAAGCGCGTGGTGCAGGGCGGCGGCAAGCGGCGCGTCCACCTGCTCGATGCGGGCGACCAGCGGCTCGAGGCCAGCCGGCGCGGCACTCTGCCCAATCCCGGCAGCAGAACCCTCGGCGGCTTCGACGAGGGCGAGCGTTGGCGGCAGGTCCTCGCCCGCCACCAGTGGTGCCAAGGCATCGACCCGGCGCGCTTGCAGCCGGTGACCGAGCACCGCCTCGAAGGCCGCCTCCCAGCCGGCGCGCACGCGCAGGCCATCGAGCAGGCCGGGATGGTCGGCGAGGCCGCGCGCCTCCAGCCAGGGCCGCAATGCGGCGCCCTGACGCAGGCGCTGCTGCTGCAGCGCCGCCGCGCGCGCCTCGGCGGCAGCGAGCTCGCGGGTGAGGCGCGTCAGTTGCTCGCGCAGCGCCGCGAGCTCCGGCTCACGTGCCGCCACGGCGCCCCGCAGACGCGCAGCCAGCGCGGTCTGCTCGTCGAGCATGGCGCGCAGCGCCTCGGCACGGGCCGTCGCCTGTGTCGCCTCGGGCTCGCCACCACCGCCCACCGCCAGCGTCGCCAACTCGTCCTCGAGCCGCGCCAGAGTGCGCGCTGCCGTCTGCTGCCGCTGCTCGACCAGCCGCACCTCGGATTCGGCCACCTGCACCGCAGCGCGCGCCGACTGGCGCTCCGCTGCGGCCTCGTCCAAGGCTGCGCGGGCCGCCGTCTCCGCCGTCTCGGCGCCCTGCGCCGCCGCCTCGGCCTGCGCCTGCGCGGCTCGGGCCGCTTCCGCCGCCGCCTGCGCCCCACGCACCTCGGCCTCGACGCTGGCCTGGCCGCCGGCCAGCTGCCGCGCCCGCGCCGATTCATCGGACTGCCGTCGCAACTGGGCTTCAATGCGGCCGCCGAGGGTGGCGCGGGTCTGCTGCAGATGCGCCATGCTCTGCTCGATGCGCGTCACCTCGGCACCTGCCGCATACATGGCGGCCTGCTGCGCGGCCAGCACATCGGTGGCGGCCACTTGCGTCTGGCGCAATGCCTCGGCTTCGGCCTCTAATGCACGCACCTGCGCGACTTGCGCCTCGATCGCCGTCTCGGCGGCGGCAATGGCCGCGGTGGCGACGCGCGCCTGCTCGCTGGCCAAGTAGGCGCGCAAACCCAGCAGGGTCGACTGCGCCTCGCGCTGCTGGGCAGCGAGGTCGCGGTAGCGCTGCGCCGCGGCAGCCTGCGTGGTGAGGCGGGCGATCTGCTCGTCGAGGGTGCGCAGCACGTCTTCGACGCGGTCAAGGTTGATGCGCGCATCGGCCAGTCGGCCCTCGGTCTCCTTGCGCCGCTCGCGATAGCGTGACACGCCGGCCGCTTCCTCGAGGAACACGCGCAACTCTTCGGGCCGCGCCTCGACGATGCGGTTGACCATGCCCTGCTCGATGATGCCGTAAGCGCGCGCGCCCACGCCGGTGCCGAGAAACAGGTCGGCGACGTCGCGCCGGCGCACCGGCAGGTTGTTGATGGTGTACTGCGAATCGCCGCTGCGCTCGTAGACGCGCCGCACTGCGATCTCGGCGAACGGCGCCCACTGCCCGGGGGCCTTGCCGTCGCGGTTGTCGAAGAGCAGCTCCACCGCCGCCCGCGACGCCGGTTTGCGACCCGCCGAACCGCTGAAGATCACGTCCTGCAGGGTCTCGCCGCGCAAGCGCCCGGCCGAAGACTCGCCGAGCACCCAGCGCACCGCGTCGATGATGTTCGATTTGCCGCAGCCGTTGGGCCCGACCACGCCGACCAGCTGTCCGGACACCGGCACCTGCATCGGGTCGACAAAGGTCTTGAAGCCAGCCAGCCGGATCTGCGTCAGGCGCATGCTGTGGTGCCACCGGGACCGCGGCGTGCGGGTGGCGGGACGGATGCGGAGGGGAATTGACGCATCGGGGCGGATGTCGACCGGGTCGGACAAGGCGGCTCGCCTATAATCCGCAGCATTCTACCGAGTATCCCTGTCCATACCGACCTTGCTGCGAGCGCAGCGACGCCGCCCCGCAATCACCTTGCCGACCATGACCGCCCGCCCTGACCGCACGCTGGAAACCTTTCCCAACCCCAAGCCGGAAAGGGATTTCGTCATTCACATGGAGATCCCGGAGTTCACCTGCCTCTGCCCCAAGACCGGCCAGCCGGACTTCGCCCATCTCACCCTCGACTACATCGCCGACCAGCGCTGCGTGGAACTGAAGAGCCTCAAGCTCTACATGTGGAGCTATCGCGACGAGGGCGCCTTTCATGAAGCGGTCACCAACCGCATTCTCGACGATCTGATCGCCGCCACCGAACCGAGGTTCATGCGGCTGACGGCGCGCTGGTATGTGCGCGGCGGCGTCTTCACCAATGTGGTGGCGGAACACCGCCAGCCGGGTTGGGTGCCACCGGCGCGCGTCGATCTGCCCGAATTCGCGCCACAATCGAACACGCGAGGCTGATGCCATGAGCCTTCCCGCCGCCGGCCTGTTCAAGGCTTATGACATCCGCGGAGTGGTGGATACCGACCTCACCGAGGATGCGGTCCGTCAGATCGGTCGCGCCATTGGGGCCGAGGCGCGCGCACGCGGCGAGTCCGCAGTCGCCATCGGCCGCGACGGCCGGCTCTCCGGTCCGGCACTGTCGGCGGCACTGGCCGAAGGGCTGCAGGCGGCCGGGGTGGACGTCAGCGACATTGGCGTGTGCGCAACGCCCATGCTTTATTTCGCCGTCTACCACCTCGGCTTGGGCGGCGGCGTGATGGTCACCGGCAGCCACAACCCGCCGCAGTACAACGGTCTCAAGATGGTGCTGGCCGGCGAGACGCTGGCCGGCGACGCCATCCAGGGTCTGCGCCGGCGCATCGAGGCCGACGATTACGGGGCCACGCCGGCGGCGCCGGGGCGCCTCGGCACTGCTGCCATCCGCGCCGCCTACCTCGAGCGCATCTGCGGTGACGTCAAGCTGGCGCGACCACTCAAGGTGGTGGTCGACTGCGGCAACGGCTCGCCGGGCGCCACGGTCCCGGAGTTGTTCCGGCGGCTGGGCTGCCACGTCACCGAACTTTACTGCGATGTCGACGGGACCTTCCCCAACCACCACCCCGACCCCTCCGACCTGCACAATCTGCGAGACCTGATCACCGAGCTTGCGCGTGGCAAGGCCGACATCGGGCTCGCCTTCGACGGCGATGGTGACCGCTTGGGGGTGGTCACACGCACCGGCAAGGTGATCTTTCCCGACCGGCAACTCATGCTGTTCGCGGCGGATGTGCTGGCCCGCAACCCGGGCGCGGAGATCCTGTTTGACGTCAAGTGCACCCGCCACCTGTTCGACTGGATCCGCCGCCACGGCGGCCAACCCACCCTGTGGAAGACCGGCCACTCACTGATCAAGGCGAAGATGCGTGAAACCGGCGCCCTGCTGGCCGGCGAGATGTCCGGCCATATCTTCTTCAAGGAGCGTTGGTACGGCTTTGATGACGGCCTCTACGCCGGCGCCCGCCTGCTCGAGATCCTCGCGCGGACCCACGACATCGCCGCCGTATTCGATGCCCTACCCGACTCGCTCGCCACGCCGGAACTGCAGATTCGTGTCGAGAACCGTGACCACCACGCACTGATCAACCAGTTGCAGCAGGCGGCGCGATTCCCCTCTGCGCGCGAGGTCATCACGCTCGATGGCCTGCGCGTGGAATACGCCGACGGCTTCGGCCTGGTGCGCGGCTCCAACACCACACCGGTGCTGGTGCTGCGCTTCGAGGCCGACAACGCCGAGGCGCTGGCGCGCATCCAGGACGAGTTCCGCGCGGTGCTGAACGAGGTTGGGCTGGCGGCGGGTTTCTAGCCCCCGCCATTCGGCGTTTGGCCCGGCGGAACACACGGCAAAGGGCGGAAAACCGGAGTCGTCGGCGGTCGTCAGTCCGCGTCGTAACGCGGCGCGCCGTGAGCGAGGTTCTCGAAGCGCGTGTATTCGCCCTGGAACATCAGGCGCACGGTGCCGATGGGGCCATTGCGCTGCTTGCCGATGATGATCTCGGCGATGCCCTTGTCGGTGCTCTCGGGGTTGTACACCTCATCCCGATAGATAAAAAGTATTACGTCCGCGTCCTGCTCGATCGCGCCCGATTCCCTCAGATCCGACATCACCGGCCGTTTGTTGGGGCGCTGCTCGAGACCGCGGTTGAGCTGCGAGAGCGCCACCACCGGCACTTGCAGCTCCTTGGCCAAAGCCTTGAGCGAGCGCGAGATCTCGGAGATTTCGGTGGCGCGGTTCTCGCCCTCACCCTGCACGCTCATCAGCTGCAGGTAGTCGATGACGATCAGGCCGAGGCCGCCCTCGGCGTTGCACTGGCGTGCCAGCCGCCGCGCGCGGGCGCGCAGGTCGATGGGGTTGAGGGCACCGGTCTCGTCGATCCACAGCCGCGCCTGCTGCATCTTCTCCATGGCCAAGCTGAGACGGTCCCACTCGTCGTTGCCGAGCTTGCCGTTGCGCATGCGGTGCTGGTCGATCCTGCCCACCGAACCGATCATGCGCATCACCAGCTGCGCGCCACCCATTTCCATCGAGAACACCGCGACCGGCTTGCGCACCTTGAGCGCGACGTGTTCGGCCATGTTGAGGGCGAGGCTGGTCTTGCCCATGCTCGGGCGACCGGCGACGATGATCAGATCGCCGGGCTGGAGACCGGAGGTGCGCTCATCAAGGTCGGCAAACCCGGTGGCCACACCGGTGACATCGTCCTGATTCTCCCGCTCATAGAGGACGTTGATGCGATCGATGACCTCCTGCAGCAGGTCGTCGATGGCGACGAACCCCTTCTGCCCGCGGCTCTGCATCTCGGCGATATCGAACACCAGCTTCTCGGCCTCGTCGAGCAGCTCGGCGGCGTTGCGGCCGGCCGGGTTGAAGGCACTGTCGGCGATGCGGCTGGCCACCGAGACCAGGCTACGCATCACCGAACGCTCGCGCACCAGAGCGGCATAGGCGCGGATGTTGGTGCTGCCGGGCACATTGGCCACCAGCGTGGTGAGGTAGACGCTGCCACCAGCCTGCTCGAGCGCGTTGGTGCGCTGCAGCGACTCCATCACGGTGATGATGTCGGCTGGCTGGTTGGCATCGACGAGCTTTGAGATGTGCTCGAAGATCAGGCGGTGCTCGCCGCGGTAGAAGTCAGCCGCCTGCAGCACGTCGGCCACCCGCTCCCAAGCCTGGTTGTCGAGCAGCAGCCCGCCCAGCACCGACTGTTCGGCCTCCAGCGAGTGCGGCGGTACCTTCAGTTGCTGGATGGGGTCGAGGTCGGCCATCAGGGTCGGACCCGGAACGGAGAATCGATCATACCCCGCAGCGACGCGCGAGGCTCAGGCGACGCGTCCCAGACCCTGCTGATACACATGGTTGGTCGCCTCGACGTAGCCGGCCACCGCACCGCAATCGAAGCGCCGCCCCTTGAAGCGATAGGCCATCACGCACCCCCGCCGCGCCTGCTCATTGAGCGCATCGGTGATCTGGATCTCGCCATTGCGGCCGGCCGGCGTGCCCTCGATCAGATCGAAGATGTCGGGCGTCAGAACGTAACGCCCGATGATCGCCAGCGTGCTCGGCGCATCCTCGGGCTTGGGCTTCTCCACCATGCGCGTGACGCGCACGATGTCCTCGCGGATGACCTCGCCCTCGACGATGCCGTAGGAGGCGGTCTCGGCCAGCGGCACGTCCTGCACGGCGACGATGGAGCAGCGGAACTGCCGGTACAACTCGACCATCTGCGCCAGCACGCCGGGCCCCTCGGGGTTGAGGCAGAGGTCGTCGGCCAACACCACGGCGAACGGCACGTCGCCGATCAGCGGGCGCCCGGTGAGGATCGCATGGCCCAAGCCCTTCATCTCGATCTGCCGGGTGTAACTGAAGGTGCACTCGCGGATCAGCCGGCGGATGCCCTCAAGGGCGGCCTCCTTGGCGGTGCCGCTGATCTGGTCCTCCAGTTCGTAACTGATGTCGAAGTGGTCCTCGAGCGCGCGCTTGCCGCGCCCGGTGACAAGGCCGATATGGTGCAGACCGGCTTCCAGCGCCTCCTCGACACCGTACTGGATCAGCGGCTTGTCGACGATCGGCAGCATCTCCTTGGGCATGGACTTGGTGGCGGGAAGAAAACGCGTGCCATAACCGGCCGCGGGGAACAGGCACTTCTCGATCAAGGCGAACGCTCCATGCGCAAAGAGTACGGGCAATTGTGCGGCAAACGCGGAGGCGACGACGCGGCGCGGCCGTTCAGTTGTCGCCGCCGAAAAGGTCGCGCGTGTAGACGCGATCAGCCACATCGCGGATCTCGTCGGTCAGGCGGTTCGCCACAATGACATCGCAATCACGCTTGAAAGCGGCGAGGTCGCGCTCGACCCGGCTGCCGAAGAACTCGGCATCTTCGAGCACCGGCTCGTAGACCACCACCTCGACGCCCTTGGCCTTGATGCGCTTCATCACGCCCTGAATGCTGCTGGCGCGGTAGTTGTCGGAGCCGGCTTTCATGACCAGGCGGAAGATGCCGACGCGACGTGGCTGGCGGGCCAGGATGTCGGCTGCGACGAAGTCCTTGCGCGTGCTGTTGGCATCGACGATCGCACGAATCAGGTTTTGTGGCACCTCACTGTAATTCGCCAACAGTTGCCGGGTGTCCTTGGGCAAACAGTAACCGCCGTAGCCGAACGAGGGGTTGTTGTAGTGCGTGCCGATGCGCGGGTCCAGACACACGCCCTCGATGATCTGCCGCGTGTCGAGACCATGGGTGGCGGCGTAGGTATCGAGTTCGTTGAAGAAGGCCACGCGCATCGCCAGATAGCAGTTGGCGAACAGCTTGATGGCCTCGGCCTCGGTGCTGCCGGTCAGCAACACCTCCACATCAGGCTTCTCCGCAGCATCCACCAGCAACTGCGCAAAGGCGCGTGCGCGCTCGCTGCGCTCGCCCACCACGATGCGGCTGGGGTGCAGGTTGTCGTAGAGCGCCCTGCCCTCGCGCAGGAACTCGGGCGAGAAGACGAGATTCGGCGTGCCGTACTTCTCGCGCATCTGCGCTGTGAAGCCGACCGGAATCGTCGACTTGATCACCATCAACGCCGCCGGGTTGGCCGCCATCACATCGCGGATCACCGTCTCGACGCTGGCCGTGTTGAAGTAGTTGGTCTGCGGATCGTAGTCGGTGGGCGTGGCGATCACCACGTAGTCCGCGCCGGCGTAGGCCTCGGCCTTGTCGAGCGTGGCGCGCAGGCCAAGCGGGCGATGCGCGAGCATGGCGCTGATCTCGGGATCGTGGATCGGCGACTGGCGGCGGTTGATGAGATCGACCTTGGCTGCGACGATGTCGAGCGCGACGACGTCATGGCGCTGCGATAGCAGCACGGCGATGGAGAGGCCGACATAGCCGGTACCGGCGACGGCGATCTTGAGGCGTGGGGTTAAAACCAATGTGACGCTCCGGTTTTGAGATGCCCTGCGGCGGCAACTGGGAGGCAGCGGCGAGACACGGATTTCACCACAATGCGGTAGCGAGGAGATGTCTGAACCGCGTTGCCCGACCGCGCAGCGGTGGCCGGGCAGCGGGAGTCGCGTGGTCGGAAGGAGCGCAGGGCACGCCCCTGCAAGCCGGTTTCAAGCACGCGGCAGATAGCCATGCGCGCCAAGGTAGCCAATGATCACTTCAACGCATCGGTTCGGGTCCATGGTCGCAGTGTCGAGACGGATCTCCGGTTGCAGCGGCGCCTCGTAGGGCGAGTCGATTCCGGTGAAGTCGCGAATCTCGCCGGCACGGGCGCGACGATAGAGGCCCTTGGGGTCGCGCCGCTCGCACTCGGCCAGCGGCGTTTCGACAAAGATCTCGACGAATTCGCCGGGTTCGACAAGTGCTCGTGCGGCATCACGGTCGCTGCGGAACGGCGAGATGAAAGCGGTGAGCACGATCAGCCCGCCATCCACGAAAAGCCTGGCCACCTCGGCGATGCGGCGAATGTTCTCGATGCGGTCGGTAGCGGAGAAGCCAAGGTCGCGGCATAGACCATGGCGCACATTGTCGCCGTCGAGCAGGTAGCAGAGAAAGCCCATCTGGTGCAGGCGGCACTCGAGGGCATCGGCCAAGGTGGACTTGCCGGCACCAGAGAGCCCGGTGAACCACAGCACGCAGGGCTTTTGCCCATTTCGGCGGCTGCGTGCGGCCTTGTTGATGCGGTGGACCTGCCAGACGAGGTTGTCGGAATTCATCAGTTGGTTGTATTCGAAATCAGGTCACCGCCCGGCCATCAACAGCCGTCGCAGGGCGGCGGGCATCAGAACCGGCGCGGCCGGCGTTGGCAGCCCTGCGGCACAAACCCTAGCCCGGCTGGTCGTCAGCCCGCCGGTTGTCGGCTGCCTGGAACAGTGTCTCCTCATCGGCGTCGCGCTCGTGGCGGAGTTGGCTGCGTCGCTTGAGCCGCGTGACCATCGCGCGCAGACGGGGCGCGTCCATGCCGTGGATGATCTGGCTGATCTGCCGCCGCGACGCTTCGCAGACTTTCGCTGAAGCCCCGGCCGCGCCCTCGGACTGCCGTTGCCCGACCGCCGCGGCCCTATCTGCGGAATCTCGCCATCGTTGACAGCGCGCTGGTCGCAGCCAAAACGTTCGTAGAGGGCGGCTTCGGTATTCATCGGAACTCTGGCAGCGGCGCTCACGGCTGGCAATGCAGTGCGGATGACCGGCATGACGATACCGCTGCTTTGCGGGTGGGCCGGGCTCGCCAGAGGGTAGGCCAAGCTCGCCAAGGGTGAACTCATTTTGCGCAAACGAAAAGACCCTGCCGGGCGTGCCGTGCGACCGCTCGACCCGCCCAAACAAAAAAGCCGACTTGACTGTCGGCTCTGTTATGGTGCCCAGGAGAGGACTCGAACCTCCACAGTGTTGCCACCGCTAGGACCTGAACCTAGTGCGTCTACCAATTCCGCCACCTGGGCAGCTCAGGAGGGCGCAGACTATACAAAACCCCACCGGAAATCAATGAAGAACTCAAAAAAGACCGCCGTCAAGGCGGCTCGCGCCCCCGCAACCCACACCCGACAATCCCCTGCTGCCAAGTCAGCCCCCCAAGCCAAGGCCACGGGGCGAAGGCCGGCCGCCTCGCGCCACGCCGACGGCGATGCCGAAGCCCGAGCCCGCGACCCTTTCCTCGACCGAGAGAAGGAGCGCTACGACAACCCCCTGCCCTCGCGTGAATATGTGCTGCAGGTTCTGCGCGAGCAAGGTGTTCCGCTCGGCGAGATGCAACTGGCCAAGCTGGTAGGCGTGACTCCGGCCGAGTTCGACGTCTTCAGCCGCCGGCTGGGCGCCATGGAGCGCGACGGCCAGATCCTGCGCAACCGGCGCGGCGCCATCGGCCTGCTCGACAAACTCGACTTGGTGCCTGGGCGCGTCGATGGCCACCCCGACGGCTTCGGCTTTTGCATCCCCGACGACGGGTCGGCCGACATCTGGCTCTCGCCGCGCGAGATGCATCAGGTGCTGCACGGCGACCGCGTGGTGGTCCGCATCAAGGGCCGCGACAATCGCGGCCGCCCCGAAGGCAGCATCGTCGAGGTGCTGCAGCGCAAGAACCGCACGCTGGTGGGCCGCATCTACTGCGAGAACGGGTTGTGGTTCGTCGCCGCCGAGAACCGCCGCATCGCCCAGGACATCCTCATCGCCCCCGGCCAGCACGCCGGCGCCCAGCCCGGGCAGGTGGTCACGGTGGAATTGCTGACCCAGCCCTCGCGTGCCGCCGAGCCCACGGCAAAAGTGGTGGAGGTGCTCGGCAACTATGGCGACTCGGGCATGGAGATCGAGATCGCGCTGCGCAAGCACGACCTGCCCCACCAGTTCCCGCCCGAAGCGGCGCGTCAAGCCGATCGCCTGCCGCTGGGCGTGCAGAAAGCCGACCTCAAAGGCCGCGAGGACCTGCGCCACCTGCCGTTGGTGACCATTGATGGTGAAACGGCGAAGGACTTTGACGACGCCGTGTGGTGCGAACCGCAGGGCAAGGGCTGGCGCCTGCTGGTGGCGATCGCCGACGTGAGCCACTACGTCCAGCCCGGCGATGCGCTGGATCAGGAAGCGGTGGCGCGCGGCAACTCGGTCTACTTCCCGCGCCGCGTCATCCCCATGCTGCCAGAGGTGCTGTCCAACGGACTGTGCTCGCTCAACCCGCAGGTCGACCGTCTGTGCATGGTTTGCGACATGGACATCAGTGCCAAGGGCGAGATCGGCGATTACCGCTTCTACCCCGCGGTGATGCACAGCCAGGCACGGCTGACCTACACCCGCGTGTGGGATGCGCTGTCGGGCGGTGCAATGGATGACGACACCCGCCGCCTGCTGCCCGAGTTGCAGCAGCTCTACAAAGTGTTCAAGGCGCTGCTGGGTGCGCGTGCCAAGCGTGGCGCCATCGACTTCGAAACCACCGAGACGCAGATCCTGTTCACGCGGGAAGGTCGCATCGAGCGCGTGGTGCCAGTGGTGCGCAACGACGCGCACCGGCTCATCGAAGAATGCATGCTCGCCGCCAATGTCTGCGCTGCTGACATCCTGATCCGCGCCGAACACCCGGCGCTCTACCGCATCCACGACGGCCCCTCGCCCGACCGGCTGGAGAAGCTGCGCGCCTTCATGGCCGAATTCGGGCTCGGGCTGGGCGGTGGTGACAAGCCCTCCGCCGCCGACTACGGCAAGTTGCTGGCGCAGGTGCGCGAGCGGCCGGACGCCAGTCTCCTGCAAACGGTCATGCTGCGCTCGCTGAGCCAGGCGGTATACAGTCCGGAGAACGTCGGTCACTTCGGCCTGGCGTACGAGGCATATGCGCACTTCACTTCGCCGATCCGGCGCTACCCGGATCTGCTGGTGCACCGGGCGATCAAGGCGGTAGTCAAGAAAAAGGCCTACGACGCCGGCGACTGGAACGCGCTGGGCAAGCAGTGCTCGATGACCGAGCGCCGCGCCGACGAGGCCAGCCGCGACGTGCTGAACTGGCTCAAATGCACCTTCATGTCGGAGCGCGTCGGCGAGGTGTTCGACGGCACGGTAAGCGCGGTGACCGGCTTCGGCATCTTCGTCACGCTGGACGAGGTGTTCATCGAGGGCCTCGTGCACATCTCGGAGCTTGGCACCGACTACTTCCATTACGAGGCCGAGCGGCAGCGCCTGCTGGGCGAGCGCACCGGGCGGCAGTTCCGGCTGGGCGACCGGCTCACGGTGCAGGTGGCGCGTGCCGATGTGGAGACCACACGCATCGACTTTGCGCTGGTGGCCGGCGGCGAGGTCGCCGCCACCGATGCGGATGCGGCCGACGTGGGTGGTGGTGGTGGCGGACGCAAGGCGGGCGGGCGCGGCAAAGCCGGCGGCGGCCGGGCGGCGGGCGCAAAAGTGGGCGGCGATAAGGGTGCCAGCCGTGGCCGCTGACAACTTTCTCTGGGGCTTCCACGCCATCACCGCGCGCCTGCGCCAGAGCCCTGACTCGGTGCAGGAGCTCTGGTACGCCGACAACCGCCGCGACGGCCGCCTCAAGGGTCTGATCGCCCTGGCCGGCCAGGGCGGCGTACGCCTGCACCCGGCCACGCCCGACCGCCTGGACGGCATGACGCGTGGCGCGCGGCACCAGGGCGTGGTGGCGCGGGTGTCGGCCACGGTGCTGGCCACCGACATCGACGCGGTGATGGACGCGGCCGGCGACCGCCTGCTGCTGCTGGTGCTGGACGGCTGTCAGGACCCGCACAACCTCGGCGCGTGTCTGCGCGTGGCCGATGCCTTCGGTGTACATGCGGTGGTGGCGCCCAAGGACCGCGCCGTCGGGCTCACACCAGCGGTGTCGCGGGTGGCTTGCGGCGCCGCCGAGACGGTCCCGTACATCGCCGTCACCAACCTCGCGCGCTTCCTCGAACAACTGGCCGACCGCGATGTGCTGACCGTCGGCGCCGACATGGAGGGCTCGCAGCCGCTCTACGACGTCGACTTGCGCCTGCCCATGGCCTGGGTGCTCGGCGCCGAGGGCTCCGGCCTGCGCCGCCTGACGCGCGAGCACTGCGACGTGCTGGCGCACATCCCCATGAGCGGCACGGTGGAGAGTCTGAATCTCTCCGTGTCGACCGGTATCTGTCTGGCGGAGACGCGGCGGCGGCTGCCGGGGTGAGGTGAATCGACGCTTCCGACGCGTCGAACAGCGGCATCGACTGGGGGGGTGATCGACGCAGAGATTGCGTTGATTTGCGGCAGGGCCTCCGAGCTTGCGTCTTTCCCAACGACCCCGCACAATCACGGGCTTTGCCGAGCCGGGACCCCGGAGCGGCGTCACCGTCGGCAAAACGCCGAACCCCTTGCTTGACCGTTTCGCACCGGCAAGCTCGATATCCACAAGGAGATGCGATGCGTCACTATGAGATCGTGTTCATCGTGCATCCGGACCAGTCGGAACAGGTCCCGGGCATGATCGAACGCTACCGCGCCACCGTTGGTAACGGTGGTGGCCGGTTCCACCGCCTCGAAGACTGGGGCCGCCGCCAACTGGCCTACCCCATTCAGAAGATCCACAAGGCGCACTACGTTTTGATGAACATCGAGTGCAGCTCGGCCGTGCTTGCCGAGCTTGAGGACGCCTTCCGCTTCAACGACGCTGTGCTGCGCCACCTCACCGTGCGCATGGACAAGGCTCACACCGAGCCCTCGCCGATGATGAAGGAAGAGAAGTCGCGCAACGTCATCGCCGGTGCGGCGGCCGATGCCGCGCCCGCTGCGGCTGCGACTGCCACTGAACAAGCCCAGGCCTGAGCGCCCACCACACAAAAGGACATCGAGACATGGCTCGCGATTTCAAGAAGAAGCGTGACGGTGGTGCCAAGGCACTGTTCCGTCGCAAGAAATTCTGCCGCTTCACGGCCGAGAAGGTCGAACAGATCGACTACAAGGACGTCGACCTGCTCAAGGACTTCATCACCGAGAACGGCAAGATCACCCCGGCGCGCATCTCCGGCACCCGCGCCTTCTACCAGCGTCAGTTGTCGGAAGCGGTCAAGCGCGCGCGCTATCTGGCGCTGCTGCCCTACACCGACCTGCACTGAGGAGACGCGACATGCAGATCATCCTCATGGAAAAGGTCGTCAACCTCGGTCAACTGGGTGACGTCGTCAAGGTCAAGGACGGTTACGCCCGCAACTTCCTGATCCCGCAGGGCAAGGCCAAGCGCGCCACCAACGCCAACATCGCCGCTTTCGAGGCGCGCCGTGCCGAGCTCGAGGCTGTCGAAGCCAGCCGGCTGGCCACTGCGCAGGCGCAGGCCGCAGTGATGGCGGAGATGGTCGTGACCGTGCAGCAGAAGGCTGGTGTCGATGGCAAGCTGTTCGGCTCGGTAACCAATGCCGACATCGCCGCCGCCCTCGGCAAGGCCGGTCATGCGGTCGAAAAGATGCACGTGCGCATGCCGGAGGGTCCGCTCAAGACGCTCGGTGAGCACCTCGTGTCTGTCGCTCTGCATCAGGACGTGGTGGTGGAGGTCAAGGTTGTGGTGGCCGCGGAAGCCTGACGGTAGCCCCCGGAGAAAAAACACACCATTGTGTTTTTCTGCCAAAAGACGCAAAAAACCCGGCTCAGGCCGGGTTTTTTGTTACTTACGAGAGCAAATCCGTCAAGCGCCGCACTGATCGCAGGCTGCGAACCCGCCGAACCGTTCACCCAAGGTGGTGGGCTGCCGCAAAACCACCGGGGGGCCGCGCCTACCGTCGGTGGGGCTTCCCAGCGGATGGCGCCGAAGTCTGCTGCGAAAGCCCCACCGACGCTCTCCCGGCCCAACGGCGGTCGGCGCAGTGCGACTACCCCTCGAACGGGTGCCTTAGCAGGATGGTCTCGTCGCGGTCCGGGCCGGTCGAGATCATGTCGACCGGCACCTCGCACAGCGCCTCGATGCGCTTGAGGTAGCGCTGCGCGTTGGCCGGCAGTTGCTCGAAGTCGCGCACGCCCTGGGTGCTCTCCTTCCAGCCCGGCATCTCCTCGTACACCGGCTCGACGGTCTGCAGCGACTCGGCGCCGACCGGCAGGATGTCGGCCACCGATCCATCCGGCATGCGGTAGCCGACAGCGATGCGCACATCCTCGACGCCATCGAGCACATCGAGCTTGGTCACGCACAGGCCGGTGACGCCGTTGATCTGGATCGAGCGCTTCAGCGCAGCGGCATCGAACCAGCCGACGCGGCGCGCGCGACCGGTGGTCGAGCCGAACTCGTTGCCCTTGGTAGCCAGGTGCTTGCCCACCGCGTCGTCCAGCTCGGTGGGGAACGGCCCGCTGCCCACCCGCGTGGTGTAGGCCTTGGTGATGCCGAGCACGGCATGCAGCGTATGCGGACCCACGCCAGCGCCGGCGCTGGCCGCACCCGCGAGGCAGTTGCTGCTGGTCACAAAGGGGTAAGTGCCATGGTCGACATCGAGCAGCGTGCCCTGCGCGCCTTCGAACAGCAGGTTGTGGCCATCGCGGTTGGCCTCGTAGAGCGCACGCGGCACGTCGGCGATCATCGGGCGGATGCGCTCGGCCAGGTGCAGAGCCTCGTCGAGGGTCTGCGCGAAGTCCACCACCGGGGCGCGGAAGTAATGCTTGAGCACGAAGTTGTGAAAGTCGAGCACCTCGCCGAGCTTGGCGGCGAGCCGCTCGCGGTGGAACAAGTCCTGCAGGCGCACCGCGCGGCGGGCCACCTTGTCCTCGTAGCAGGGGCCGATGCCGCGACCGGTGGTGCCGATCTTGGCGGCGCCTCGGGCGGCCTCGCGTGCCTGGTCCACGGCGACGTGGTAGGGCAGGATGACTGGGCAAGCCTCGGAGATGCGCAGGCGGCTGGCGACATCGACACCGGCCTTGTGCAGGGTGTCGATCTCGTCGAGCAGCGCCTGCGGGCTCACCACCACGCCGTTGCCGATGTAGCAGGCCACGCCTTCGCGCAGGATGCCGGAGGGGATGAGGTGCAGCACGGTCTTCTTGCCGCCGATGACCAGCGTGTGGCCGGCGTTGTGACCCCCCTGAAACCGCACCACACCCTGCGCGTGGTCGGTGAGCCAGTCCACCACCTTGCCCTTGCCCTCGTCACCCCACTGCGTGCCGATCACCACCAGATTCCTTGCCGCCATGCCTGTTTCCTCGAGATGCGTGTGACGTGCGCTCAGACCTGCCGGCCGCGCGCGCGCGCCGGTGGCGGCGGGAGCAGCCGCACCAGTTCCTTGAGATCGATGCTGAAGCCGGTGGCCGGGCGCGCCCGCCCGAAGGCGCGGCCGACCTCGTCATAGCGGCCGCCATTGGCAATGGCGTCGCTGCCGCCTTGCGCGTAGACCGAGAACACCAGCCCGCTGTGGTAGCTGAAGCCGCGCAACTCGCCGAGGTCGCAACTGAGCGCCACCGGCAGCCCGGCCAGCCCTTCCGCCACCTGCCGCATGGCCGCCAGCGCGGCTTGTACCGCCTGCAAGGGCGGCAATTCGGCAGCCGCGCGGTCGAGCACTTCGACGCCCCCATATAGCCGGCAGAGCGCCGCGAGCGCGTCGGCGTGGGCCAGACCGCGGGCGACCTGCGCCACCACGTCGGCCTGCTTGGAGGCGATCAGCGGCAGCAGGCGCGCGACGGTCTCGGCCGGGGCGTCGGCCAGCAGCGCGCGGAAGATGCCGGCGTGGCCAAAGTCGAGCAGCAGCGGCGGCAGGCCGCCGGAGTCCCGCAGCGGCGCCAGACCGCGCACCAAGAGGCGCAGCACCTCGAGGTCGGCGGCGATACCGGCGTCACCGTACAGTTCGGCTCCCACCAAGTAAGGCTGGCGGGAGTGGTGCATGGCCGAGGGCCGCGCCTGCAACACCTGCCCGGCGTAACAGAGGCGGGTCACCCCGCTTTCGGCCAGCAGATGGGCGTCGATGCGCGCGGTCTGCGGCGTGATGTCGGCGCGAATGCCAAGCAAGCGGCCACTGAGCGGGTCGGTGAGCTTGAAGGTTTGCGCATCGAGATCGGCACCGGCGCCGGTGAGCAGGGAATCAAGAAACTCAACCAGGGGTGGCGCCACCAGGTCGTAGCCGGCGGCGTCGAAGCCGTCGAGCAGACTGCGGCGGATGCGCTCCATCTGCCACGCCCGGCCGGGCAGCACATCCTCGATCTGGTCGGGCAGGACCCAGTTGCGCATGACAGTGCGGCTCGTATCGGGCGATGAAGCCGCCTCAGCGGGCCGGGCGCTTCATGTACTTGAAGAAGTCGCTGCCCGGATCCAGCACCAGCATGTCGGAGCGGTCCTTGAAACTCGAGCGATACGCCTCGAGACTGCGGTAGAAGGCGTAAAACTCGCCGTCGGCGCTGTAGGCGCGCCCATAGATATCGGTGGCACGCGCATCACCCAGGCCCTTGGTGCGCTGCGCGTCACGGTAGGCCTCGGCGAGAATCACCTCGCGCTGGCGATCGGCATCGGCGCGAATGCGCTCGCTCTCGGCGGCACCCGTGGAACGCAACTCGTTGGCCACGCGCTTGCGCTCAGCCTCCATGCGGCGGAACACCGACTCGCTCACCTCGACCGGCAATTCGACGCGCTTGATGCGCACATCGACCACCTCGACGCCGATTTTTTGCGCCTCGGCGTTGGCGGTCTCGCGCATCGCCAGGGTGATCTTGTCACGTTCGCCCGAGACGACATCGCGCACCGTGCGGCTGCCGAACTCGTCGCGCAGGCTCGAGTTGATGGTCTGCGAGAGGCGCGTCGCGGCGCGCGTCTCGTCGCCGTTGACCGAGACGTAGAACTGCTTGACGTCCTTGATGCGCCACTTGACGAAACTGTCGACCAGCACGTTCTTCTTTTCGCTGGTGATGAAACGTTCCGGTTCCGGGGCATCGAGCGTGAGGATGCGGCGGTCGAAAAAGCGCACGTTCTGCACCAGCGGCAGCTTGAAGTGCAGACCGGGCTCCTCGACCGTGCTCACCACTTCGCCGAGCTGGAAGACGATGGCGCTCTGACGCTGGTCCACTGAATACACCGAGCCCAGCAGCAGAATGAGGGCGAACAGGCCGCCGATGACGAAGGTCACGATGTCGCGGCTCACGGTCGGACCTCCCGGTCACGGCTGCGCAAACCGTCGCGCGAGCGGTCGTCCGCAGGCGCCGGGCGGCCCGGCGCCGCGGCCTCAGCGGGCACACGGGTGGCGTCTGCCGGCAGCGACCCGCCGGCCGCGCTGGCCGCGATGAGCTTGTCGAGCGGCAAATAAAGCAGGTTGCCACCGCCCGGCTTCTGGTCGACCAGTACCTTGGTGGTGTTGGCGTAGACCTGCTGCATGGTCTCGATGTAGAGCCGGTCGCGCGTCACCGCTGGCGCCTTGCGGTACTCGGCGAGCAGCGCCGAGAAACGCGAGGCATCACCTTCAGCCTTGGCGATGACCGAGTTTTGATAGCCCTGCGCCTCCTCCAGCAGACGGGAGGCCATGCCGCGCGCCTTGGGCACCACGTCGTTGGCGTAAGCCTCGCCCTCGTTCTTCTGCCGCTCGCGGTCTTGGCCGGCCTTGACCGCGTCGTCGAAAGCCGCCTGCACCTGCTCGGGCGGCTGCGCGCTCTGCATGGTGACGCGGCTGATCGATACGCCGGTCTTGTAACGGTCGAGGATCTGCTGCATCAGCGCCTGCGCATCGCGCGCCACCTGCTCGCGACCCTCATAAATGACGAAGTCCATCTTCGATTTGCCTACCGTCTCGCGAATCGCGGTCTCGGCCGCCTGCAACACGGACTCCTCGGGGTTTCGGTTGGTGAAGATGAAGTCCTCGGGACTCTTGAGCACGTATTGCACGGCAAACTGGAGGTCGACGATGTTCTCGTCGTCGGTGAGCATGAGCGATTCCTTCAGTACCTTGCTGCGCACATTGCCGCGGTAGCCAAGTTCGAGCGTGCGCACCTGCGAGATGTTGACCACCTCGACCTGCTCGACCGGGTAGGGCAGGTGCCAGCGCAGTCCCGGCGTGGTGGTCTCGGCATATCTACCAAAGCGCGTAACGACACCGCGCGCGCTCTCATCGACGATGTAGAAACCGGAGGCCGCCCAGACCACGACGACGACACCAAAGATCAGCGCAATGCCGAGGCCGCCTGGACCCTTGCCAACGGACGGCCCCTTGCCGCCACCGAAGAACCGGCGGAGCGGGGTAAAAAAGCGCTGCAGGACCTCGTCAAGGTCGGGGGGCTCGCCGCCGCTGTTGTTACGGCGCCCCCACTGCGGATCGTTTTGCGACATCGCTGTCCTGGGAAAGGGATGGGTGCTGCGGGAAGACTGCGTGCGGCCCGGCAGGTTCCGCGGCAAAGGCGGCAAGCGCCTCGCGCAGACCGGACACGCCGTCCCCGTTGACTGCGGACAGCCAGACGCGGCGGATGCTACCACACTCATCCCGCTCGATCCGGGGCGGCTGGCCGAGGCGATCAACCTTGTTCATGACCAGCCACTGCGGCACGTCGCCGGCGCCGATCTCGCGCAGCACCTGGTCCACCGCCTCGATCTGCAGGTCGCGGTCGGGGTGTGCGGCATCCACCACGTGCAGCAGCAGGTCGGCGTGGATGGTCTCCTCCAGTGTCGCGCGAAAGGCGGCCACCAGTGTGGTTGGCAGGTGGCGTATGAAGCCGACAGTGTCGGAGATGACCAGCTGCCGGCCACCGCCCACGTGCAGGCGGCGCGAGGTGGTGTCGAGTGTGGCGAACAACTGGTCGGCGGCGTAGGCACCGGCGCTGGTCAGGCGGTTGAACAGCGTCGACTTGCCGGCGTTGGTGTAGCCGACCAGGCTCACGGTGAGGCTGCCGGAGCGTGTCCGCGCCCGGCGCTGCGTGCTGCGCTGGCCCTGCACGCGGGCGAGCCGCTGCTTGAGCAGCTTGACGCGCTGACCGATCAGCCGGCGGTCGGTCTCGAGCTGCGTCTCACCGGGACCGCGGAGGCCGATGCCGCCCTTCTGCCGCTCGAGGTGAGTCCAGCCGCGGATCAGGCGGGTGGAGAGGCGTTCCAGCTGGGCCAGCTCCACCTGCAACTTGCCTTCAGCGCTGCGCGCGCGCTGGGCAAAGATGTCGAGGATCAGGCCGGTGCGGTCGATCACCGGCACGCCGATCTCTTTCTCAAGATTGCGCTGCTGCACCGCGCTGATGTCGTGGTTGACCACCACCAGGGTGGCCTCCAGCCGGCGCACCGCCTCGGCCACCTCCGCGGCCTTGCCCTGGCCGATGAACAAGGCGGGGTCAGGCTCGCGGCGGCTGCCCTCAAGGGCATCGAGCACCTCCACGCCGGCGCCACTGACCAGCAAGCGCAACTCTTCGAGGCTCTCGCGCGACTCGGCGCGACCAAGGTCGAGGCTCACCAGCACGGCGCGGTCGGACGGCTTGGCGGTGGTGCTGCCCGAGCGGCCGGCAGCGGTGGCTGCCAGCCCGGCGTCGGACGGGCCGGGGGGGCGATTGGCGGTCAGGAGCCGCTCTCCTCGCCCGACGGGATCGACACCGCACGTGCCGGGACCACGGTGGAGATGGCGTGCTTGTAGACCATCTGCGTTACGGTGTTGCGCAGCAGCACCACATACTGGTCGAAGGACTCGATATTGCCCTGCAGCTTGATGCCGTTGACGAGGTAGATCGACACCGGGATGTGTTCCTTGCGCAGCGTGTTGAGGAACGGGTCCTGAAGCAGTTGGCCCTTGCCGCTCATCCTTGTTTCTCCTTGGAATCGTTATTTCGGTGAGTCTTTTTGGGATTCGGCTTGCAGATTTCGCTGCCGTTCAACTTTAGCCCAAGGTGCGGGCCGCGTGTTCAGCGTTTGCGCGAAGGTTTGTCCGCGAAGGGGTTGTCGCCCTGCCGGAAGGCCACCCGCAGCGGCGTGCCCTGCAGGCGGAAGGCGTCACGGAAGCAGTGCTCCAGATAGCGGCGGTAGCTGTCCGGCAGGCCCTCGACCGAATTGCCGTGCACAACAATGACCGGAGGGTTGCTGCCGCCCTGGTGCGCGTAGCGCGGCTTGGGCCGCTGCAGGCCGCTGCGCGGCGGCGCTTGGCGCGTCACCGCCTCCTGCAACACACGGGTCAGGCGCGGCGTCGGCAGGCGCGCCATGGCCGCCGCGCAGGCGCCGCGGATGGCGGCCATCAGTGGTCCGATGCCGCTGCCCTTGAGCGCCGAGAGGTGGCAGAGGCGGGCAAAGGCAAGGAAGTGCAATTTGCGCTCGAAGTCGCGCATCACCGCCTCGCGGCGTTCGGCGCTGAGGCCGTCCCATTTGTTGAGTGCGACAACCAGCGAGCGGCCGGCATCGAGGATGTAGCCCGCCAAGTGCGCGTCCTGCTCCGACACGTCCTGCTGCGCGTCGAGCACCAGCACACACACATTGGCGTCCTCAATCGCCTGCAGGGTCTTGATCACCGAGAACTTCTCCACCACCTCGCTGACCTTGCCGCGGCGCCGGATGCCGGCAGTATCGATGATGGTGTAGGTCTTGCCGTCGCGCTCGAAGTCGATGGCGATGCTGTCGCGGGTGGTGCCGGGCTGGTCAAAAGCAATGACGCGCTCCTCGCCGATCAAGCGGTTCACCAATGTCGATTTGCCGACGTTGGGGCGGCCGATGATGGCGATGCGCGGGTGGTCGGGGGCGGGCGTGGCGGCGCTGGCTTCGGGCGCCTGGCCGGCGACGGCTGGCGGAGCTGGCTCCGCCAGAGGTTCCGCAGCCGCAGCGGCACCCGGCGCAGCCGGGATGCTGAGGTCGACCAGTTCGGCCACGCCGTCGCCGTGTGCCGAGGAGATGGCCACCGGCTCGCCCAGCGCCAGTTCGTGAAACTCGGCGGTGACCACCGCTGCGCGCATACCCTCGGCCTTGTTGACCACCAGCCAGACCTGCCGACCGCTGCGCCGCAGTTCGGCGGCGATGACCTGGTCCTGGGCGTTGAGGCCCTCGCGGCCATCGACGATGAACCAGACCACGTCGGCCTCGACGATGGCCTGACGCGTCTGCGCCGCCATCTCGGCGTAGATGCCGGTCTCGGCGTCGGGCTCCAGCCCGCCGGTGTCGATGACGATGAAGCTGCGCTCGCGCACGCGCGCCTTGCCGTAGTGGCGGTCGCGCGTGAGCCCGGGCAGATCGGCCACCAGCGCGTCGCGGCTGCGCGTGAGCCGGTTGAACAGTGTCGACTTGCCCACATTGGGGCGGCCTACCAGGGCCAGCGTGGTCTTCACGGCATCGGCGAACCGGATGATGGGCTGCGCAGGCTCACGTCGCGACGACGCGATCGGCATTCACTTGACCACATCGATGTCCAGCATCACCAAAGAACCGTCACGCGTCGAGACCAGCACGCCGGCCGGCGTCTGCACGGGATTCAGGAGAATCTGCGAGCCGTCGGTATCGGTCCGGGCACGCAACAGACCATTGGCGCGGTCGATCAGGTGCACATAGCCCTCGACGTCGCCAAACCAGACGTAGTCGCCGTAGGACAGCGGCCCGCTCGGCACTCGCCCTTTGAACGCATCCTGCGACCAGTCGCTGGCGCCGGAGGCGCGGTCGAGGCCATGCACCACGCCCTTGTCGTCGCTCACGTAAGCGCGCTTGAAGTCGAAGGCCACCGAGGTGATCGAGGGGATGTCGCGCGCCCACAGCGCCTGACCGCGCTCGCGATCGATGCACAGGGTGCGACCCTGAAAGGCGGTGACGCAAACGCGCTCGCCGTTGATCACCGGTTCGCTGATGATGTCAGCGATGCGCTCAAGTTCGGTGCTGCCCTTGGGCGTGGCCACCGTGACCTCCCACAGGGCGGCGCCCTTCTCCAGCGACAGGGCAGTGAATTTGCCGCCCGGCCAGCCAGCGTAGACACGGTCGCGGTCGATCAGCACGCCAGCCTGGCTGCGAATGGTCAACGGCGGCAATTGACGCTGGTAACTCCATTTGCGCTTGCCGGTATCGGCTTCAAGCGCCTGCACGCGGCCATCGGTGCTGCGGATGATGATGAGACCGGCAGCGCCCCGCGGCGGCGCGAGGATCTCGCCCGAAACTTGCGCCTTGAGGGTGACTTTGCCATCAGCCGGCTCAAGCGCGATGAGCTCGCTGTCCTGCGTCACCACCAGCAGACGGCGTCCGTCGCCGCCGACACCAGCCGACAAGGGCGTCTTGAGATCGGTGGACCAGCGCTGCTTGCCGGTCTCAAGATCAAGACAGGTGACGCGGCCTTTTACGCTGGCAGCACAGACCTGTTTGTCGAGAAGCAGCGGCGCCATGACGTAATTGCCGGAGCCTCCGACATTGGTCTTCCATTTGGTGCGGACCGGCAACTCGGCCTTGAACGGAGGCAGGTCGGGAACCTTGTTGCTGCTTGAGAACCAGCCGACCATGGTACCCGGGACCGACTTGAGCGCATCCACGGCGCCGCAGCCAGTCAGCACGGCCGCCAGCAGCAGGCAAGCCAGCGCCGACCGCAAGCCGGGGGGGCGGGGAGCGGCGCTGGACACGGATTCGGATGCGGACTTGGGCATCACTTGGCAGCGGCAGCCGGGGCGGGCCCGGCACCGGGCGAACCTTCCTCGCCGAGCGCGTCCAGCTTGAGTTGCAACCACGCCTGAAAAGCGGTGTCGCGAGTCGCGCCGTCGTAGGCGGTCTGCCACGCCTTGCGCGCCTCCATCGGCTTGCCCAGACCGAGCAAGATGTCGCCGCGGCGATCGTCGAACAAGCGGCCGTTCTGCGGCACTTCTGGCTTGTCGAGCACCTTGAGCGCGTCCTCGTGCTTGCGCTCGTCGAGCAGCAGGGCCGAGAGCCGCAGGCGCGCCATGTCGCGCAGCATCGGCTCCTGCGCCCCGGCCACCACCGCGCGCAGGCGCTTCTCGGCGTCTTGCATCTTGCCGGCCTCGAAGTCTCGACGGGCGGCGAGCAACTGGGCGCGCGGAGTATAGGGCGAGCGCTGGTAATCGGCGGCGAGCTTGTCGGCGAGTTCGCGCACCTTGACCGTATCACGGCTGTCGAAAGCCGCCTCGACCTGAAAATAGATACCGCCAGCCGCGTCGTTCTGCGACTTTTGCCACCAGTTCCAGGTGCCGGTGCCGACCGCAACGACCAGCAGCGCGGCGATGCCGAGTTTGACCCAGAGGCCGTACTGGCGCCACCAAGCCTTGAGTTCGTCGAGAGTCTCCTGCTCTTCCAGATCGAATGCTGCCATTTTTAAGCCCTGTCTTTAAGCCCTTGATAATGCATTCAAAGGGAGTTCTTGGAGGGTGCGCGGGCCAGCCGATGGACTGCGATCGTCGTTGAGGAGCGACGGTCGACAAGCGCCTCGACGACGCGCCTGGAGCGCACCCGACTCGTGCTCGCGGCGCGCGAGTCTCTCAGGATTACGGCTCATGCGCCAGAGGGGGCGCCCTCGCGCGCGCTGCCGCTCAGCCGCGCGACCACCTGAGCCACGGTGAGCTGCTGCTGCTCGCCAGCCTGGCGCAGCGGCTTGAGCGCGACGCGCCCGGCCGCCGCTTCGTCGTCGCCAACGACCAGCGCGACGCGCGCACCGCTGGCGTCGGCCTTCTTCATCTGCGACTTGAAGCTGCCGCCACCGCAGTGCAGCGTGACGTGCAGGCCGGCATCGCGCAGCGCTTCGGCCACCTGCGCCGCGAAACCCTCGGCCGCCTCGCCGGCCCGCACGATGTAGGCATCGGACGGCGTGGCGGCCAAGGTGGTTCCCGCGCCCTCCATCAGCGCGAGCAGGCGCTCGACACCCATGGCGTAACCGCAAGCCGGTGCCGGCTTGCCGCCGATCTGCTCGATCAGGCCGTCATAGCGGCCGCCGGCGCAAACTGTGCCCTGCGCGCCGAGTTGGTCGGTGATCCACTCGAACACGGTGTAGTTGTAATAGTCCAGCCCGCGCACCAGATTGGGGTTAACGCTGTAGGCGATGCCGGCGGCCTCGAGGCCGGCCTTGAAGGCGGCGAAATGGGCGCGGGCGGCGTCGTCGAGGTCGTCCTCGAGCCGCGGCGCGCCGGCCACCACCTCGCGCACCTGCGGGTTCTTGCTGTCGAGCACGCGCAGCGGGTTGGTGTGCAGGCGGCGCCTGGCGTCGTCGTCGAGGCGGTCGATGTGCTGTTCCAGATACGCAATGAGCTTGGCGCGGTGCGCGGCGCGCGCGGCGCTGTCGCCGAGCGTGTTGATCTCGAGGCGGATGCCGGTGAGGCCGAGGCGCTGCCACAAGCGGCGCGTCATGACGATCATCTCGATGTCGATGTCGGGGCCGGCATAACCCAGCGCCTCCACGCCGACCTGATGGAACTGCCGGTAGCGGCCCTTCTGCGGGCGCTCGTGGCGGAACATCGGGCCCATGTACCAGAGCCGACGCGGGCTGTCGTAGAGCAGGTTGTGCTGGATGGCGGCGCGCACGCAGCTGGCGGTGCCCTCCGGGCGCAGGGTCAGGTGCTCGCCGTTGAGCGCGTCCTCGAAGGAATACATCTCCTTCTCGACGATGTCGGTGACTTCACCAATCGCTCGCCGGAACAACGGCGTCGGCTCGACCAGCGGCATGCGGATGGGGCGGTAGCCGTAGCCGGCCAGCCAGTCGCGGATGATCGCCTCGAAGGCCTCCCAGCGCTCGGCCTCTTCAGGCAAAACGTCGTTCATGCCGCGCACGGCCTGCAGGGGGGTACGGCTCATGTCAGTGCTCGGCGGGGGTGGATGCGGCTGCGGACTTGGCGCGGTAGGTGCGCGCGATGTAGCGGTCGACCAACTCGCGGAACTCGGTGGCGATGTTGTCGCCGCGCAGGGTCACGGTCTTGACGCCGTCCTCGTAGACCGGCGCGGCCGGACTCTCGCCGGTGCCGGGCAGCGAGATGCCGATGCTGGCGTGCTTGCTCTCGCCGGGGCCATTGACCACGCAGCCCATCACCGCCAGCGTCATGTTCTCCACACCGTCGTACTGCTCGCGCCAGACCGGCATCTGGTCGCGCACATAGGTCTGGATGTCTGAGGCGAGCTGCTGGAAGAACGTACTCGTGGTGCGGCCGCAGCCGGGGCAGGCGGTGACCATCGGCGTGAAGGCGCGCAGCCCCATGGTCTGCAGGATCTCCTGCGCGACGATGACCTCCTGGCGGCGGTCTCCATCCGGCTCGGGCGTCAGGCTGACGCGGATGGTGTCGCCGATGCCCTCTTGCAACAAGACAGCCAGCGCCGCGGTGCTGGCGACGATGCCCTTGCTGCCCATGCCGGCCTCGGTCAATCCGAGATGAAGCGGGTAGTCGCAGCGGCGGCCCAGCTCGCGGTAGACGGCGATGAGGTCCTGCACGCTCGACACCTTGGCCGAGAGGATGATGCGGTCGCCGGGCAGGCCGATGTCCTCGGCCAGCGCCGCAGATTCGAGCGCGGATACGACCAACGCCTCACGCATCACCGCGCCGGCATCCCACGGCTCGGCGCGCTTTGCGTTGTCGTCCATCATGCGGGCGAGGACGGACTGATCGAGGCTGCCCCAGTTGACGCCGATGCGCACTGGCTTGTCCCAACGGATGGCCTGCTCGACGATGGCGCTGAACTGCGCATCGCGCTTGGCGCCCTTGCCGACGTTGCCCGGGTTGATGCGGTATTTGGCGAGCAGCTGCGCGCACTCGGGGAATTGCTGCAGCAGGGTGTGGCCGTTGTAGTGGAAGTCGCCGACCAGCGGCACTGAGACACCGAGCTTGTCCAACTGCTCGACGATGGCCGGCACGGCGGCGGCGGACTCTTCGTTGTTGACGGTGATGCGCACCACCTCGCTGCCGGCGCGCGCCAACTGCGCGACTTGGCGCGCGGTGCCAATGGCGTCGGCGGTGTCAGTGTTGGTCATCGACTGCACGACCACCGGCGCGTCGGAGCCGACCCGGACGTCGCCGACGCGAACTGTACGCGTGCGGCGGCGCGGCATGGCGCGGGCGGCGGCGGGAATGGCGCAGGGCGCGGCGTTATCGAGGGGGCGGAGGGCGTCGTTCATGTCGCGTGCGCGGAGGGGTTCGGTGCGGCCGGCGTGCGGTAGCTCAGCGCGTGACGTTGGGGCCGACGCTGTCGGCTGTCAAGTCGGATGGACGCACGGTCCTGGTGCCGACGGCGGGCGCTGAAGCGGCCGCAGCCGCGCGGTCGCGCCAGGCCTGCGCCTCGCTGGCGCGACCGGCCCCGGCCAGACACGCCGCCGCATTGCGCCACGATTGCGCCGGCGTAGCGTAATACGGAAGGCGGGCGGCGGCGTCCCACTCGCGCACCGCCTCATCGACGCGGCCGCTGCGGCACAACAGCACGGCGCGGTTATTGCGCGCGTCGGCATCCTGCGGGTCCAGCGCCACCGCGCGGGCGAATGCCGCCTCGGCCTGCGCGGTCTGCCCGGTGGCCATCAGCACCAGGCCATGGACGTTGTGCGCCGGGGCGTAGTCGGGCGTGGCACGCAACGCAGCCTGCGCCTCGGCGGCAGCGGTCGCCTGCTGGCCGGCTTGGTAATAGGCTGCGGCCAACTCGGTGTGGGCACGGGCGCTCTCCAGCACGGCGTCGCCAGCCGCCAAGCGGGCGGGGCCGGCGCTGGTGCAGGCGGCGAGGAGCAGGGCCGCGAGGGCAGTTGCCACGGGCGCCAAAAAACCAGGGGCTGGCGGGCCACCGGGAAAAACCAATGGCGGGCGGCCCACTACCTCCGGGGGGAACTCTCCTCGCTCCCCTTCGCTTCGCTCAAAAGTCGCATCAGAGA
>VEQZ01000010.1 GCA_018882975.1 Rhodocyclaceae bacterium
GAGTTGACCAACAACCCGGGTCGGCCGATGCAGGGGGCACCTGCAGAGTGGCCCCTGTCGCTGCATGCCCGCTACAGCCGCCGGGTAGTTCTCGCGGCGACTGGCTATTCATCCGAGAGTCGCAGACCTTCTCAGCGCGAGGGTGTCCTGTCCTTTGAGGCATCGAAGCTTTGCATCATGTTCGTCACCTTGGACAAGAGCGAGGGCTTTGCCGAACAGGTCAAGTACCGCGACTACGCCATCAGCCCCGCACTGTTTGCTTGGGAGACGCAGAACCGCGCCCACCCTGGAAACGCACTCGGCAAGCGTTTCATCGAAAGCCCCGGTAACGGCTGGCGCTTTTTCCTGTTTGTTCGCGAGGACAACGACCACGAATTCGCCGCGTTGGGCGAAGTCCGACTCGAAAGCTGGGAGCCGCGCGAGAAGGGCCCGATCCCGATTGTGTGGAACGTCGTCGAGCCGATGAGCGCCGACCTTTACCGGCGATTTAGTGTGCTGCGGGACGCCTGACCCGCGCGTTGCGGCGTCAATGCAACTCCATCGCAAACACCACCGCAGCGCCGACCATCACCGTCAGCCCGCACATGAACACGCGGTCGGCGAGGCGCTCAAGACGCGTCGAGTCGCGCTCCGAGCGCAACGCGAGGTATGAGCAGAACGCGCTTGTCAGAAAGATCAAGCTGTCCAGCGCCATGACTTCGTCCACCCGGCCTGGCCGCGTCTGCGATTCCACCACCTTGGCCAGACTCAGTACGGTCATGCAGACGCCGACCATCGTCGCCGAGGTCGGCAGGATGTACGAGGAGATCTTGCGCTCACTCATTGCTTGCGCCTGCTGGAGTTAGTCGGGTGGAGTGAACAGGGCCGCGCCGGGGCTCAGCCCAGCCGCGCCCGCGCCCGCCCGATCGCCGCCCTTACCTGCTCCGGCGCCGTGCCGCCGATGTGGTTGCGCGCCGCCAGCGAGCCTTCCACCGTCAGCGCGGCGGCCACATCGGCATCCAGCTTGTCGGCCGCGCCCTTGACCTCGGCCATCGCCGCGCGCAACTCGTCCAGCGAGAAGTCAGCCAGGTCGCAGCCGCGCTGTTCCGCTGTGCGCACCGCCAGCGCCACGGCCTCGTGCGCGTCGCGGAAGGGCAAGCCGCGCTTCACCAGATAGTCCGCCAGGTCGGTCGCCGTCGCGTAGCCCTGCCGCAGCGCGGCGCGCATGGCCTCCGGCTTGACGCGGATGCCGCTGACCATGTCCGTGTAGATGCGCAGCGTGTCGAGCAGCGTGTCAGCGGCGTCGAACAGCGGCTCCTTGTCTTCCTGGTTGTCCTTGTTGTACGCCAGCGGCTGGCCCTTCATCAGCGTGAGCAGGCTGATCAGGCTGCCGTTGACGCGGCCAGTCTTGCCGCGCACCAGCTCGGGCACGTCCGGGTTCTTCTTCTGCGGCATGATCGAGCTGCCGGTGCAGAAGCGGTCGGCCAGGTCGATAAAGCCCACCCGCGGGCTCATCCAAATGATCAGCTCTTCTGACAGGCGTGAGAGGTGCGTCATGGCGATCGCTGCCGCCGCACAGAATTCGATGGCGAAGTCGCGGTCGCTCACCGCGTCCAGAGAGTTCTCGCACACCTCGTCAAAGCTCAGCTGCTCCGCTACATAGGGCCGGTCGATGGGGTAGGTGGTGCCGGCCAGCGCCGCCGCGCCCAGCGGCAGGCGGTTGAGGCGCTTGCGGCAGTCGGCCAGACGTTCGGCGTCGCGTCGCGCCATCTCCACGTAAGCCAGCAGGTGGTGGCCAAAGGTCACCGGCTGCGCGACCTGCAGGTGCGTGAAGCCCGGCATGGCCGTCTCCACATGCTGGTCGGCGAGTTCCAGCAGTGCCAGCTGGAAGCCGCGCAGCAACTGCAGCGCGTCGTCGATGGCGTCGCGCAGCCACAGGCGGATGTCGGTGGCGACCTGGTCGTTGCGGCTGCGGCCGGTGTGCAGGCGCTTGCCGGCGTCGCCGATCTGCTCGGTGAGCCGCCGCTCGATGTTCATGTGCACGTCTTCGAGGTCGATGCGCCACTCGAAACGGCCGCCGCGGATCTCGTCGAGGATCTCGCCCATGCCGCGCTCAATGTCGGCCAGGTCGTCCTGCGAGATCACGCCGACGCGAGCGAGCATGCGCGCGTGCGCCAGCGAGCCGCGGATGTCCTGCTCGGCCATGCGCTGGTCGAACTGCACGCTGGCGGTGTAGCGCTGCACCAGCTCGGCCACCGGCTCGGAGAAACGGCCGGACCAGGCGGAGGCGGCGCTGCCGGCGGGCTCTTCCGCCGGCTTGTCAGACTTGGACATGGGGACTCTGCTGCGATCGCCTAAAAACAGTGCAAGTATACGCGCGGGCACGGTTTCTCCTGCTGCACCGCAACGGTGCAGAGCCGGCGTCGGCGCTACAATCCATGCCCCGTCGTGCCTGCGAGGCTCCGACTCATGGCCGTTCCGCACCTCACCACCGCACTTACTGGCCCGCTGCTGGACCTCGAGAAGCGCATCCTCGCCGCCATGCCCGAGATCGAGGGCTGGTTCCGCGCGCAGTGGCAGGAGCACACGCCGCCCTTCTATGGCTCGGTGGACCTGCGCAATGCGGGTTACAAACTCGCGCCGGTGGACATGAACTTGTTTCCGGCCGGCTTCAATAACCTCAACCCGGTGTTCCGGCCGCTCGCCATTCAGGCCGCGCAGGTCACCGTGGACCACCTGTGTCCGGGCATCGCCAACCTGCTGATCGTCCCCGAGAACCACACCCGCAACCTCTATTACTTGCAGAACGTGGCCACCCTGCGCGACACGCTGCGCCTCGCCGGCCTCAAGGTGCGCGTGGGCTCGCTGCTGCCGGAGATCACCGCGCCCACTACGATCGAGTTGCCGGATGGTAATTCGCTGACACTCGAGGCCTTGGTCCGGCGCGGCCGTCGCCTCGGCCTGGCCGACTTCGACCCCTGCATGGTGCTGCTCAACAACGACCTCTCGGCCGGGCTGCCGGAGATGCTGCAGGGCATCGACCAGACCATCATGCCGCCGCCCGAGGCTGGCTGGCACAGCCGCCGCAAGAGCCGGCACTTTGCCGCCTACGACACGGTGGCGGGCTTTCTGGCCGAGCTCATCGGTGTGGACCCGTGGGTCATCAACCCCTACTGGGGCGTGTGCCGAGGCGTCGACTTTCAGGCGCGCACCGGCGAGGAGTGTCTGGCCGAGACCGTGCGCCAGGTGCTCGAGCGCACCCGCACCAAATACCGCGAGCTCGGCATCGACCAGAAGCCCTTTGTCATGGTCAAGGCCGACGCCGGAACCTACGGCATGGGCGTGATGAGCGTGAAGGACCCATCCGAGGTGGTCGGCCTCAACCGCAAGCAGCGCAACAAGATGGCGGTGGTCAAGGAAGGCATGGCGGTGAGCGACGTGCTGGTGCAGGAGGGCGTACCAACCTTCGAGACGCTCAAGGACGCGGTGGCCGAGCCGGTCGTCTACATGCTCGACCGCTTTGTCATCGGCGGCTTCTACCGCGTGCACACCGGGCGCGGCGACGACGAGAACCTCAACGCGCCGGGCATGCACTTCGAGCCGCTGGCGTTCGAGACCTGCTGCTCCGAGCCCGACGCCGCCAAGAAGCCCGACGCGCCGCCCAACCGCTTTTATGCCTACGGCGTAATCTCGCGGCTCTCCCTGCTGGCCGCCGCGCACGAGATCGAGGCGCTGATGACCGAGCGCTACGCCGCGCCCGGAGCGGTCGCACCGGAGTCGGCCGCGGCCGAGCAGCCCGAGCCGGTGTAGCCCCATGCGCGACTGGCTGTTCGTCACCGACCCGCTGGCCCATTTCAAGCCGGCCAAGGACTCGTCGATCGCCATCATGCGCGCGGCGCAGGCGGCGGGCCACGCGGTGTGGGCGTGCGAGGTCGGCCACCTGTTCGCCGACGGCGAGACGGTGCTGGCGCACGCCACCCCGCTCACCATCCACCCGGCCGGCGATGCGGATTGGCGCGCCGAGGGCGCGGCGTCGGTGCGGCCGGTGTCGAGCTTTGCTGCGACCCTGATGCGCAAGGACCCGCCGGTGGACGCCGGCTACCACACCGCGTTGCAGCTGCTGGCGCTGGCCGAACTGGACGGCGCGCGGGTGTACAACCGCCCGCTGGCGGTAGCTACCCACAACGAGAAGCTGGCGATCCTGCGCTTCCCCGACCTGATCCCGCCGACGCGGGTGACGCGTGACGCACACGACATCGCCGACTTCCTCGACTTGCACGGCGACATCATCGTCAAGCCGCTCGACGGCATGGGCGGGGCCGGCATCTTCCGCCTGCGCGCTGGCGACCACAACCTCGGCGTGATCACCGAGACCGCGACCCACCACGGTCACCGGCACGTCATGCTGCAGCGCTATCTGCCGCAGATCGCCGAGGGCGACACGCGGGTGCTGCTGATCGATGGCGAGGCCTTCCCCTATGGCCTGGCGCGCATGCCCAAGCCGGGTGAGACGCGCGGCAACCTCGCCGCCGGAGGGCGCGGCGAGGTGCGGCCCCTCACACCTGCACAGCGCGACATCGCTACCAAAGTGGGCACTTACTGCCGCGAGAACGGTCTGATTTTTGTGGGGCTGGACGTGATCGGCGACCGCATGACCGAGTTCAACGTGACCAGCCCGACCTGCATGGTCGAGATCTTTCGCGACGCTGGGCTGGACCCGGCGGCGCAGCTGGTGGGGACGATCGATCGGCAGCCTTGAAACTTCGTCAACCCAAAACGGGTTAGAGTGCGCGTCAGCCACACTGGACACGCCCGCAGACCAAGACATGCTCGGCATCCTCGTCATCGCTCATGGCAATCTGGGCCACGCCCTGCTGGAGTGCGCACGCCACGTCTTGGGCGAACTGCCCGACCGCGTCGCCGCCATCGAGGTCTATATGTTCGACAACGAGGCGACCATGGTGGCGCGCCTGTGGCCGGCGGTGGAGGCCATCGACGATGGCAACGGCGTGCTCATCCTCACTGATATCTTCGGCGCCACGCCCTGCAACATCTCGGCGCGGCTGATGGAGAAGGGCAAGGTCGAGGCGATCAGTGGCGTCAACGTGCCGATGCTGCTGCGCGCCATCTCCAACCGCAATCTGCCCCTCGGTATCGCGGTGGGCAAGGTCATGCACGGCGCCAAGGAGGGCATCGTCCGGCTCTCCACCGACCAGTGCTACAGCGGCGAGGAGTAGGGCGTGGTCAAGCGTGACATCGAGATCGTCAACCGCCTGGGCCTGCACGCGCGCGCCTCGGCCAAGGTGACGCAGACCGCCGCGCGTTTCAGCAGCGACGTCTTCATGACGCGCAATGGGCGGCGCATCAACGCCAAGTCGATCATGGGCGTGATGATGCTCGCCGCGCCCAAGGGCAGCCTGGTCACCCTCGAGATCAACGGTGCCGACGAGGAAGACGCGATGGCGACGCTCTCCAAGCTGATCGCCGACCGCTTCGGCGAACCGGACTGACGCATCCCATGTTGCGCACCGCCCGCCACTGGCGTACGCCGCTGGCGGCTCTGCTGCTGGGTGCGGCCACGCCGCTGGCCTTCGCGCCGACTGGCTGGTGGTGGCTTGTCCCGTTCACTCTCGCACCTTTGTTGTGGCGCGCCCTGTTGCGGCCGTGCGCGCCGCGTCTGGCAGCGCGCTTGGGCTGGCTGTGGGGCTTCGGCCTGTTCATGGCCGGCACCGGCTGGATCCAGGTGAGCCTGTCGGTCTACGGGGAACTGCCATGGCTCCTCGGCTGGCTGGCGGTGGCGCTGCTCGCAGCCTTCCTCGCGCTGTACCCGGCGTTGGCGATGTGGGCGGCGGCGCGCGGTTCGGGCTGCGCCGCGGTGCGTCTGTTGCTGCTGGCGCCGGCGGGCTGGATGCTCGGCGAATGGGTGCGCGGCTGGGTCTTCACCGGCTTCCCTTGGCTGAGCCTCGGCGACTCGCAGGCGCCTGACGGCTGGCTGGCGCCGCTCGCGCCGGTGCTGGGCCATTTGGGTTTGTCCGGGTTGCTGGTAATGGCGGCCGGCGGCTTGGTGCTGTGCACACGAGGGGTGTGCGGTTCGCGGAGGGCGATGCTGGCCGGTCTGTCGGCGTTGGTGTTGCCGCTCGCGCTGGCGCGCGGTGTGGCCAGGATCGAATGGAGCGTGCCGGTGGGCGAGCCGGTGCGCGTCGAGCTGCTACAGCCGGACATCGCGCAGCAGGTCAAGTGGGACCCGGCGCACACCCGCGCGGTGGTCGAGCAGGTGGTGCGGCAGGTCGCGGCATCCAGCGCACCGTGGGTGGTGCTGCCAGAGACGGCGGTACCGTTCTTCTTGCAGGAGCTGCCAGGCGACGTGCTGGGCGCGCTGCACGGGCCGGTGCTCGAGCGTGGCGCGACTCTGCTGATGGGCCTGCCGACGCTGGCCGGAGAGCGCTATTACAACTCGGTGGTGGCGCTCGGCGGTACCACTGCCATCGCCTACAGCAAGCACCACCTGGTGCCCTTCGGCGAGTTCGTACCGCCGGGCTTCCGCTGGTTCGTCGATGCGGTGAGCATCCCGCTGGCTGACTTCAGCCGCGGCGACGTGGGGCAGGCGCCGCTTGCACTGGGCGGCCAGCGCATCGCCTTCATGATCTGCTACGAAGATGTGTTCGCAGACGAGGTCGCCGCGCGCGCCGGCGACGCAACGCTGCTCGTCAACCAGACCAACGATGCGTGGTTCGGCCAGACCGCCGCGCCTTGGCAGCACGCTCAGCAATCGCAGATGCGGGCATTGGAGAACGCGCGGCCGCTGCTGCGCGCCACCAACAACGGTGTGACGCTGGCGGCCGACTATCGCGGCCGGGTAATTGCCGCGCTGCCGCCCTTCGCGCCGGGCGTGCTGGTGGCGGAGGTGCAGGGCCGTACCGGCACCACGCCCTACCAGCGCTGGCGGGACTGGCCGGTGGTTGTCGTTGCGTTGCTGATCCTGCTTGCAGCGGAGGTGAGGCGGCGGATGTCGTGAGAACCTGGTTTGGGCGGCGCAGGAAAACCCTTTGCTGGCGGCCCTCGTCCGGTGGTCTCTCCGACGCGACCTTTGAGCGTAGCGAACGGGAGCGAGGAGAGTTACCACCGGAGGTAGTGGGCCGCCTTCAGACGGTTTTCGAAGTGCGCTGCCCGCCACCGGGTTTGACTCACATCGGCCTTCCCCACACCGCCACGCGAAACAACTCCCCCATCTCGGCCGGTGACAGCAGCCGGTTGGCCTCTGCTGCCAGCGGCAGATAGCGGGCCGGGTCGTCGGCCGGCGTGCGGCCGAGCACATCGAGGATCCCGGCATCGAGCAGGAATCGCGCAAAGCTCACATGTCCGCCCTCCAGGCCAGCCTCGGCGGCGACCGCGTCGAGCGCATCGAAATTGACGTGCGCGGTGATGTCCTGCGCGCCGGGTTGCCACAGCGGGTCGTCGTTGGCGGTGTGGCGATGGTGGCAGCGCAGGGTGCCCTGTGCGCGCTGTGGGTGATAGTAGGTGGCCTCGTCAAAGCCGTAGTCGATGAATACCAGCATGCCCTGGCCGAGCCGCTCGGCCAGAGTGGCGATGAATGCCTCCTGCCGCGGGTGAACCTCGCTCAGGTAGCCGTCCGGCCATTCGCCGGTCTTTACGCGTCGCACCGCCCGCGCGGCCAGCGCATCCACCGTGGCGGGCCGGTCGGACCAAGCCAATTCGCCCTGCACCAGCGAGACGCCGCGCTCCAGCACGCCTCCACCATGGCCGACCAGCAGGTGCACCGGCATGGCATCGAGCACCTCGTTGCCGATGACCGCGCCCTCCAGGTGGTCGGGCAGGGCGCTGAGCCACTCGGTGCGCTCGAGCGCACCCGGCACTGTAGCGATGCGCTCGCGCTGCCGCGCGGCCAGCGGCGCGCTGACTTCGACGATGCGGTAGCGGATATCGGCGAGCCTTGGCTCGGCCAGCAGTTGTGCCGCCAACAACCCGCTGCCGGCGCCAAATTCGGTGATCGTGCGCGCATCGTCCGGCAAAAAGCCGTCCAGCCATTGCGCCAACGTGGCCGCGAACAGCCCGCCCATCTCCGGCGCAGTGACAAAGTCGCCGCTGCGTCCGAACACCTGCCGGCCGCCGCTGTAGTAGCCGAGGCCGGGTGCGTAGAGCGCCAAGTCCATGTATTGCGCGAACGGGATCCAGCCGCCGGCCTCAACGATGGCGGCCTCGATGCGCGCGCGCAGCGCACCACCATGGGTCGCGTGTTCCGGGGCCTCGTCATCAGGACTGAACATCCGTTGAGGGTACACTTCGCGCGATGAAAAAGTCCGAAGTCCCCGATGCGCCCAACGGTGCCGCGCTACGTGTCGCGCTGATCACTGGCGGCGCCAAGCGCGTCGGTGCAGCCATCGCGCGGCGGCTGCACGCGGCGGGCTACCAACTCATGATTCACTACCGCAGCTCGGTGGACGAGGCGCGCACCCTGCAGGCGGTGCTCAACGACGTCCGCCCCGGCTCGGTAGCGCTGGTGCAGGCCGATCTGCTCAATCTGGAGGGCCTCAATAGTCTGGTCGATGAGACCGTGCGCACCTTTGGCCGTCTGGATGTGCTGGTCAACAATGCGTCGAGTTTCAGCCCGACGCCGGTGGGCGAGATCACCAAGAAGGACTGGGACGACCTGATCGGCTCCAACCTGCTGGCGCCGCTGTTCCTGTCGCAGGCGGCCATGCCGCAACTGCGCGCGCACCGCGGCTGTATTGTCAACATTGTCGACATCCACGCCGACCGGCCGATGAAGAACTACGTCGTCTACAGCACCGCCAAGGCCGGACTGGCCAACCTCACACGCTCGCTGGCGCGCGAACTCGCGCCCGAGGTGCGGGTCAACGGCGTGGCACCCGGCGCCATCACCTGGCCGGAAGACGCGAGCTGGCAGGACGAACTCGCTCGCCAGCGCATCATCAACACGGTTCCGCTGCGCCGCGTCGGCGACCCCGACGACATCGCCCGGGCGGTGCTGTTTCTTGTGGACGATGCGCCGTACGTCACCGGCCACATCATCAACGTCGACGGCGGCCGCAGCGCGCACCTGTAGACGCATCGCCCCGAACGCATGATCCAGCACCTCACCCAACCCGCCTTCCTCGTCCTCTACGTGTTCATCGCCTCGGCGGTGTACATCCACTACCGCGGGCGCGTGCGCCACGCCTTCGGCCGCCAGCTGACCGACCACTCGACCGTGCTGGCACCCTACAACGCCATCATGTACGCCTTCTCCGGCGTGCCGAACACGCCCTACCAGCGCCTCGAAGACTTCCCCGAGCTGCGGCCGCTGGTCGACCACTGGGAGATGATCCGCGATGAGGCCGCGGCGCTCATGGACGGCGGCGCCATCAAAGCCGCCGACAGCCACAACGACGCCGGCTTCAACAGTTTTTTCAAGACCGGCTGGACGCGCTTCTACCTCAAGTGGTACGACGGCCCGCTGCCTTCGGCGCAGCAGCTTTGCCCCAAGACGGTGGCGCTGGTGGAGAGCATCCCCAGCATCAACGCGGCGATGTTCACCGTGCTGCCGCCCGGCGCGCGGCTGGTCAAGCACCGCGACCCCTTCGCCGGCAGCCTGCGCTATCACATGGGGCTGATGACCCCCAACTCGCCCGAATGCTTCATCGAGGTCGACGGTGAGCGCTACTGGTGGAAGGACGGCGAGGCGGTGATGTTCGACGAGACCTTCATCCACTACGCGCACAACCAGACCGACACCACGCGGATCATCTTCTTTGCCGACATCGAGCGGCCGCTCACCAACCCGGTGGCGCGCTGGCTCAACCGCTTCTTCAAAGGCGTGGTGATGCGTGCGGCGGCGACACGCAACGTGCCAGGCGAGCGCGTCGGCGGGCTGAATCGCGCCTTCGAGTACCTCTACAGGGTCCGCATCTGGAGCAAGCGGCTCAAGAAGTGGAACCGCACTGCCTACTACGCCTACAAGTGGACCGTACTGGGCCTGCTGGCGTGGTGGATCTTCGTCTGAGGACTGCGCACGTGACGGCACAGACCATCGAATTCCGCCGCAGCTACAGCCGCCCGACCGGCACCTCGCGCCGGCAGGTGGCGCTGGAGAAGCGCATCCGCCGCCTCACCGGCATGGCCATCGAGGACTTCGCCATGATCGAGGACGGCGACCGCATCATGGTCTGCCTCTCCGGCGGCAAGGACAGCTACACCCTGCTCGACGTCCTGCTCAAGCTGCAGGCGGTGGCACCGGTGCGTTTCGAGCTGATCGCCGTCAATCTCGACCAGAAGCAGCCGGGTTTCCCCGAGCACGTCCTGCCGGAATACCTCAAGGCGCTTGGCGTGCCCTTCCACATCGAGACGCAGGACACCTACAGCATCGTCAAGCGCGTGGTGCCGGAGGGCAAGACCACCTGCGGCCTGTGCTCGCGCCTGCGCCGCGGCATCCTGTATCGCGTCGCCGACGAGCTCGGCGCCACCAAGATCGCGCTCGGCCACCACCGCGATGACATCCTTGAGACCTTCTTTCTCAACCTGTTCCACGGCGGCAAGCTCAAGACCATGCCGCCCAAGCTGGTCTCGGACGACGGCCGCCATGTGGTGATCCGGCCGCTGGCCTACGTGCCCGAGCGCGACATCGAGAAGTACGCTGCGATGGCCGGCTACCCGATCATCCCGTGCAATCTGTGCGGCTCGCAGCCCAACCTCAAGCGTGCCGAGACCAAGGCCATGCTGCGCCAGTGGGAAAAGGACTATCCCGGCCGCGTCGAGAGCACCTTCCGCGCCATGTCGCAGGTGGTGCCGACGCACCTGCTCGACCACGCCTTGAATGACTTTGCTGCGGTGCGCGCGGACGGCGTGGCGCGCGACGACGGTGACATGGCGTTTGATGCCATGCCGGTGGAGCCTGTGCTGTCCTTGCCCGAATTCGATGGCGACGACGATGCCCCTGCCGCCGACGAGGTGCCCGGGCGCGACTAGGCCGCGCTAATCCTCAGCGCTGAGGCGGAGGGTTTCGGCGCCCTCCGGCGTGACGCGCAGTGCCGTGCCCACGCCGTACCAGTCGGCCAGTACCCAGCGCTCACAATCGCGGCCGTCCACCGTCAGAGAGTGCCGCGCGGGCCGGTGCGTGTGGCCGTGCAGCAGCCGCGTGGCGCCGGTTTCGCGCAGCAGTGCCTCGGCGGCGTGCGGGGTCACATCGAGGCGCGTCATCGGCTGCTGCGACTGCAAGGCGCGGCTGCGCTGCCGCGTGTAGCCGGCAAAACGCCGCCGCCACCCATGTGGCAGTCGCAGGAACAGGCGTTGTACCCAGCCACGCCGCACCACCGCACGGAACCGCTGGTAGCCGACATCGTCGGTGCACAGGGCGTCGCCGTGCAGCAGCACGGTCGGGGTGCCGTAGAGGTCGATCAGCGTCGGGTCGGGCAGCAGGGTGGCGTGCGTCGCCGCCTCGAAGGCGTGGCCGAGCAGAAAATCACGGTTGCCGTGCATCAGCCAGACCGGGCAGGCGGCGTCGTGCAGCGCCTCGGCCACCGCCTCGTGGAACGGCTCGAGCAGGTCGTCGTCGCCGACCCAATACTCGAAGATGTCACCGAGCAGATAGAGCGCATCGGCCGCCCCGGTTCGCGCGACAAGCCGCCGCAGCTCGTCGAGGCCCTGCGGGTGTTGCGGCGAGAGATGCAGATCGGAGGCAAACAGCACCGCGCCGCGGCCATGAGCCGCCTCGTACCGGTGCAGCGGCCTCATCGACACGCGTCCACGGGGGCAGGTTGGCGAGTCCGCACAGGGCGTCGCCCGCGCCAACCATTCACGCGCAGCGACGGCGGCTGATCGGCGCCTCGGGCGAACCAGCCGGCACCCACTGCGTCAGCCGCGAGCAACGCTTGCGGCTTATCAGGCGATTTCTTCGGCGCCCGTGATGAAGATGTCCTCTTCTGGCACATCGCTGTGAAACCCCAGCTTGATCGTGCGCACTTTGACGATGTTGTCGACCACGTCGGTTCCCTCCGCGACCTTGCCAAACACGCAGTAACCCCACCCTTGCCCGTTCGGTGCGGTGTGGTTGAGGAACTCGTTGTCGGCCACATTGATGAAGAACTGCGCCGTGGCCGAGTGCGGCTCGGCAGTACGCGCCATGGCGACGGTGTAGCGGTCGTTGGAGAGCCCGTTGGCTGCCTCGTTGCTGATCGGAGAGCGCGTCGGCTTTTGTCTCAGGCCAGCCTCGAACCCGCCGCCCTGAATCATGAAGCCCTTGATCACACGATGAAAAACCGTGTTGGCGTAGTGTCCGCTGCGCACGTATTCGAGGAAATTGGCGACTGTCTCGGGCGCCTTCTCGGCGTCGAGTTCCAGCGTGATGTCGCCCTTGGAGGTGGTCATTCGGACCTTGGTCATGGGGTGTTCCGGGGGATGGAGGCCTGCGGGGATCAGGGCGTGCCGCGTCGTGCCGACGGCCGGCGCAACATTGTGGACCCTTGCGACGGTTTCGGCGAGGTGGCCGGCGCAATCTCCTGCCCGCGCGCTTCTTCCGCGCGTGCAGCCACCCGGATCGGGCCGCTGATGCGCTGCGCATCGCCGATCACGACCGGTTCCAGCGGCACATCGGCGGCAAACATCCCGGCGGGCCCGGTGGCCACGCGGCTGATGCGGTCGGCCACGTCCATGCCTTCTACGACGGTGGCGAACGCACAGTAACCTTCGTAGCCGGGCTCGGGCCTGACATGGTCGAGGTGCGGGTTGTCCTCGACGTTGATGAAGAACTGGCTGGTGGTGGAGCGCGACGCCATGCTGCGCGCCATGGCTACGGTGCCGCGGCGGTTCTTGAGGCACCGCGCAGCCTCGTTGTCGATCGGCTCGCGTGTGGCGCGCGCGCGCAGCGACTCGTCATAGCCGCCGGCCTGCACCATGAAACCCGGGATCGCGCGGTGGACCAAGGTTCCGGCGTAGAAGCTGTCATCGACATAGCCGAGGAAATTCGCCACGGTCTCGGGCGCTGCTGCCGGATGCATTTCAAGGACGATGCGCCCCTCGCTGGTCAGCAGTTCGACGAACGGTTCGGCCGCGGCGCGGCTTGTCGGCAGCGCCAGCAGGGCGGCAGACAGTGCCAGCGCGCCCAGCCGCGGTCGCCGCGCGGTCCCAGCGCAATTTTGCCAAAGCCCGATCAGGTGCCTGTCCATGGTGTCCTCCGACGCTGTTTGGCGGGGCTTTGCGGCCCCGCATGCTATGCTCAGCCGGGTTGCAGCGGGCCGTGGCAGAGTCATGCGCGCCATCCCCGGGATGCAACTCCCGCGTGTCAATGGCAGAGTGTAAAGCCGGTTCGCCGATGACGCACCCGCCAGCCAGAAACATACTCTTCGCTGCCTTGACTGGCTGGCAGCGGCGCTCAATCCCGACGGCATGCTCACCCTTTACAACAGCCTGACACGCCAGAAAGAGCCGTTCCGCCCCATCGTGCCGGGCGAAGTGCGTCTCTACGTTTGCGGCATGACGGTCTACGATTTCTGCCATGTCGGCCACGCGCGGGTCATGGTGGTGTTTGACATGGTCACGCGCTGGCTGCGCGCCAGCGGCCTCAAGGTGACCTATGTGCGCAACATCACCGACATTGACGACAAGATCATCAAGCGCGCCAACGAGGCCGGCGAGCGCATTGCTGCGCTGACCGGGCGTTTCATCGCCGCCATGAACGAGGACGCCGATGCGCTCGGCGTGATCCGCCCCGACCATGAGCCGAAGGCCACCGAGTACGTCGCGCAGATGCTCGACATGATCGGCACGTTGGAGGCCCGTGGGCTGGCCTATCGCGCCGCCAACGGCGACGTCTACTACCGCGTGCGCGGCTTCGCCGGCTACGGCAAGTTGAGCGGCAAGGACCCGGACGACCTGCGTGCCGGCGAGCGCGTGCAGGTGGGCGAGGCCAAGGAAGACCCGCTCGACTTCGTGCTGTGGAAGGCCGCCAAGCCGGGCGAGCCGAGCTGGCCTAGCCCATGGGGCCCGGGCCGGCCGGGCTGGCACATCGAGTGCTCGGCGATGAGCGGTTCGCTGCTCGGCCGCCAGTTCGACATCCACGGCGGGGGCCAGGACCTGCAGTTCCCGCACCACGAGAACGAGATCGCGCAGAGCGAGGGCGCACACCAGTGCACCTTTGTGAACTACTGGATGCACAACGGTTTTGTGCGGGTCGATGACGAGAAGATGTCGAAGTCGCTCGGCAACTTCTTCACCGTGCGCGAGGTGCTGGCCCAATACGCGCCTGAGGTGGTGCGCTTCTTCATCCTGCGCGCGCACTACCGCAGCCCGCTCAATTACTCCGACGCGCACCTGGACGACGCGCGGCGGGCGCTCGATTCGCTCTACATCACCCTGCGCGACGTGCCGCCGTCCACCGTGAAGATCGACTGGGCGGAGCCGCGCGCGGCGCGCTTTGCCGCGGCGATGAACGACGACTTCAACACGTCGGAAGCACTCGCCGTGCTGTTCGAGCTTTCGACCGAGGCCAACCGCAGCAAGTCGGCCGAGGTGAGCGGCCTGCTATATGCCTTGGGCGGCGTGCTCGGCCTGCTGCAGGCCGATGCGACCACCTACCTGCGCGGCCCGGCCGCGGCGGGCGGTTTGAGTGATGCCGAGATTGACGCGCTAGTGGCAGAACGTCGCGCGGCGCGCGCGGCCAAGGACTTTGCGCGCTCCGATGCCATCCGCGACCAGCTCACGGCGGCCGGCATCACGCTGGAGGACACGCCGCAGGGGACGCTTTGGCGGCGCTAGCCGGCGAGCGGACCTGCTGGGTCCTGACCCTTGGCATCGCCGGCATGGACAGCCAGTCGCTCGGGCTGGCACGCGAGCTGGCAGACCGCGCCGGCCTGCGCATCGTCGAGAAGCGCATCGTGCCGAGCTGGCCGTGGCGACATCTGCCCCCCGAATTGTGGCTTGCGCCGCTGCGCTGCCTCGGTGCCGGAAGCGACTCCGCCGGAAGCGACTCCTTGGCGCCGCCTTGGCCGGACGTGGTCATCGGCACCGGGCGTCTGACCATCGCGCCCGGCGCGGCCATCCGCAAGGCCAGCGGTGGCCGAACCTTCAGCATCCACATCCACCACCCTGGTGCGATGGGTGGTCGCTTTGATCTGGTGCTGGTGCCTGAGCACGACCGCCTGCGCGGCAACAATGTGGTGACCTACCGCGGCGGCCTCAACGTGCCACGTCCCGATTCGCTGGCCGCTGCGGCGCAGCGCTTCGCCGGCGTGTTCGATGCGCTGCCACGTCCGCGCGTGGCGGTGCTGGTCGGCGGCAGCAACCGCTGCTACGCCATGACGCCAGCGTGGACGCGCGGCTTTGCCGCACAACTGCGGCAGATGGCCGAGGCCGAGGGCGCCGGCCTGCTGTTCACGCCCTCGCGGCGGACCGATCCCGAGGTCATGGCGGTGCTGCGGCGCGAACTCACCGGCCTGCCGGTGTGGTTCTGGGACGGCAGCGGCGACAACCCCTACTCCGCCATGCTCGGCGCGGCCGATGCCTTTGTGGTGACGGCCGACTCGACCAATATGGTGGCCGAGGCCTGCTCCACCGGGAAACCGGTGCTGGTGGCGCGGATGCCGGGCGGCTCGGGCAAGTTCCTCGAGTTCCACCGCGGCATGCGCGAGGCCGGCCTGACACGCGATTTTGCCGGCGTGCTCGAGCGCTGGGCCTACCCACCGCTCAACGACGTGCCGGCCGTGGCGGACAAGGTCCTGACCTGCCTCAGCAGGTCTGCCCGAGGCGGTTTGGTATCCTGACCGGCGTCAACTCCCGACCCGCGCATCTCTCCAGCCATGCTCTTCGACTACGACGCCCTCCGCGCCACACCCGTCTCCAGCGACCCGTTCCCGCACGTGGTGCTGCGCAACTTCGTGCCGCCGGAGACGCTGAAGAAAGTGGTCGCCGACCTGCCCACGCTCAACCGCCGCGGGAGTTTCCCGCCCAGTTCGTTCAAGGCCGGCCCGATGGCGCGGGCAGCGATGGACGAACTCGAGGCCGACACGCTCAAGGATATCGTCGCGGAAAAGTTCGGGCTCGACCTCTCCGACGCGCCGACCATGCTCACCCTGCGTGGGCGCACCGAAGCCACCGATGGCAGGATCCATCGCGACTCGGTGTCCAAGCGCGTCACCATCCTGCTCTACCTCAACCCGGCCAGCGCCGACTGGGCCGGGCACGCCGGCTGCCTGCGTCTGCTGCGCCGCCCCGACGACCTCGAGGATTACGCCGTCGAGGTGCCGCCGGTCGATGGCACGCTGCTGGTCTTTCCCAACGGCCCGACCACATGGCACGGCCACCACTCCTTCACCGGTCGGCGCTACACCATCCAACTCAACTACATGACCACCGACGGCAAGGCGCGCACCGAGATGATGCGCCACCAGCTGTCGGCCTTCGTCAAACGGGTGACGGGGGCGTTCGCGCCCGGCGCTTGACCGGCCCCGGCCGCGCAGCCTACCGGTAGTCCGCTTCGCGCTGGTGTCGCACCGCCGCGACCAGGACCTCGCTGCTGCTGACGATCTCGAACAGGGCGACGTAGCCCGAGGCGCCGAACGGGATGATCAGTTCACGCAGAAAGGGGCTGCCGCCGACTTTGCGACAGGTGAAGGGCGAAGTTGCCAGTGTCGCGAAGCCGGCCTCGATCGCCCCGATGGCGCGCTCGGCGAGCGACGGGTCGCCGGTCGCGCGCTGCAGTTCGCGTTCCAGAACAAAATCGAAAAGCCGGGCGAGGTCGGACTCGGCCTCCGGCGTCACGCGTACCCGGTAGGTCAAGGGCCGGGTTTGAGGGTTTTCGCGCGGGCCGCAACGAGCCTGGTCCGCAGGGTGGCGATGACCGCGTCGGCATCGACAGACTCGCCGGTCTCTTTGGCCCTGGCGAGGGCGGCCAGTCCGCGGGCGATGAATTCGCTCTGATGCCGGCGTTGCTCGATGGCTGCTCGCACCGATTGCTCGATGAACATCGACAGCGTCTCGCCCTCCGCGAGAAGGGCCTCGGCTTCGGCGCGCATTTGAGGTTCGACACGGATGGATGGCAGGTTAGCGGACTTCACCGGGCAATCGTAGCGCATTTGTGATGCATCGTCCGTGGCGTGTGTGATGACGGGCCTCCGTGGCCCCGGTGCGGCGAGCGCGTACCGCGAGCATGCGCCCAAGCCCGCGTCCACCGCATCGTCTGTCTGACCGATACCGGCCTTTCATGCTGCACGCCACCACCCGACGCTGACAGCCGTCGGCCAAATGCGCCCTCTGCCTTACAATCGCGCGTCCGCAACGAAACCGAGGCGCCGGCGCGACTGCCGCCGAGCCCTAGCCATATGACCGACAAGACCCCGGCCGCCGCGCCCGCCGCCACCGAGCCTGTGCTCGACGAGAACCAGATCATCGCCGAGCGGCGCGCCAAACTCGCCCGCCTGCGCAAGGTCGGCCCGGCCTTCCCCAACGACTTCCGGCCGCAGCACCAAGCCGCCGCCTTGCACGCGGCGCATGGCCACGTCAGCGCCGAGGACCTGGAGGCCACGCCGGTCCCGGCCTGCATCGCCGGCCGCATGATGCTCAAGCGTGTCATGGGCAAGGCCGCCTTCGGCACCCTGCAGGACGCCAGCGGCCGCATGCAGATCTACGTGCAATTGGACGCCGTGGGCGCTGACGCGCTTGAGTCCTTCAAGCATTGGGACCTGGGCGACATCCTCGGTGTCGACGGCGTGCTGATGAAGACGCGCACCGGCGAGCTGACCGTCAAGGCGACCAGCATCCGCCTGCTGACCAAGAGCCTGCGCCCTCTGCCCGACAAGTTCCATGGCCTCGCTGATCAAGAGGTGAAGTACCGGCAGCGCTACGTCGACCTGATCGTCTCCGACGACACGCGTCGCACCTTCCTCGCCCGCAGCAAGATGATGTCGGCGATCCGCGCGCAGATGGTTGAGGCTGGCTTCCTCGAGGTCGAGACGCCGATGCTGCATCCGATCCCTGGCGGCGCTGCGGCCAAGCCCTTCGTGACGCACCACAACGCGCTCGATCAGGAGATGTTCCTGCGCATCGCGCCGGAGCTCTATCTGAAAAGACTCGTCGTGGGCGGGTTTGAACGTGTTTTCGAGGTCAACCGCAACTTCCGCAACGAAGGCCTGAGCCCGCGCCACAACCCCGAATTCACCATGATGGAGTTCTACGCGGCTTACACCGACTACGTGTGGCTGATGGACTTCACCGAGGCGCTGATCCGCCGCGCGGCGGTGGAGGCCACCGGCAGCGCGGTCATGCAGTATCAGGGGCGCGAACTCGACCTCGCGGCGCCGTTTGCGCGGCTGACCATCGTCCAGGCCATCCGTGCGCACGCGCCGCACTACACCGAGGCCCAGCTCGCCGACACCGATTGCCTGCGCGGCGAGCTCAAGCGGCTCGGCACGGATGTCAACGGCCCGCAACTCAAGAACGCGGGCTTGGGCGCGCTGCAACTGGCGCTGTTCGAAGAGACCGCCGAGGCGCAGCTCTGGGCGCCGACCTTCATCATCGACTACCCGATCGAGGTGAGCCCGCTGGCGCGCGAGTCCGACACGCGGCCGGGCATTACCGAGCGCTTCGAGCTGTTCATTGTCGGCCGCGAGATTGCCAACGGCTTCAGCGAGCTCAACGACCCCGAGGACCAGGCGGCGCGCTTTCAGGCGCAGGTCGCGGCCAAGGACGCCGGCGACCACGAGGCGATGCACTTCGATGCCGACTACATCCGTGCCCTCGAGTACGGCCTGCCGCCCACCGGCGGCTGCGGCATCGGCATCGACCGCCTGGCCATGCTGCTGACCGACAGCCCGGCCATCCGCGACGTGATCCTGTTCCCGGCGCTCAAGCGCGAGGGCTAGGCGGTGCGGCGGCTGCAGCCCGGCCGCATGGTCCAGCAGGATGACGGCTCGCTGCTGGCGCCGGACTTTGGCGATACCTACGCCAGTCGGGCGGGCGCACTCGATCAATCCCGAGCGGTGTTCCTTGCTGGTTGCGGGTTGCCGGAGCGGTTGACCGGGCGCCAACACACGGTGCTCGAGACGGGCTTCGGCACCGGGCTGAATGCGCTCGCGCTGGCGCAGGCGGCGCATGGGTCCCACGCGGCGCCTCCTGCCAGGGGGTGTTCCCGGTCAGCTCAGTCGGAAGTGGCGGGTGCCGCATATGCTGCTGGGTTGGCCGCCTCGGGCTGCCACGTGCATTACGTCGGCATCGAGGCGCATCCGCTCAGCCGCGATGACCTTGCTGCGGCGCTGGCGGCGTACGATGAGCTCTCGCCCTGGCGCGAGGCATTGCTGGCCGGCTGGCCACCCCCGATGGAAGGCACCTATCGCTGGGCGCTGGGGCCGCGCTTCACGCTCACGCTGGTCTTGGGCGAGGTGCTGCCGGCCCTGCGCGAACTGGATGCGAGTGCCGACAGCGTCTTCCTCGACGGTTTCGCGCCGGACCGCAACCCGGCCATGTGGACGACTGAGCTGTTGGCTGAAGTGGTCGCGCACTGTCGGCCCAGCGCTCGAATCGCCAGTTGGTGTGTGGCCGGCGACGTGCGGCGTGCGCTGGCGGCGGTCGGTTGTGCGGTCGAGCGCAAGCCCGGCTTTGCGGCCAAGCGCGAGCGGTTGGAGGCGGTGGTGGATGAGCGGGTGCCCTTGCCACGGCAAAGCGAAGCAAATGAGCGCAGTCGCGATGGTTCCCGAGACGGGTTTGTTGTAGAGGCGGTAGGCAAATCGCCGGACTCGACCTTGGTGGGACGAGAGGCCGTCCAAGCGGGACCTGTGGACGGCGCGGATTCCATCCCCGACCGCGCGCTGGTCATCGGCGCCGGCATCGCCGGAGCCAGCGTGGCGGCGGCGCTGGCATTGCGCGGCATCGCGGTGACGGTGCTGGAGGCCGAGCGGCTGGCGGCAGGTGCCTCCGGCAATCCGCTCGGCGTGGTGCGGCCGGAGCCGTCCGGGCTCGACCACCCCATCTCGCGTCTGACCGCAATGGGCACGCTCTGGCTGCGCGGCTGGCTCGAGGGGCGCTGGCGGGCGCGGTCGCTGGGTACCGGTGCCGAAGCCCAGCCGCCAACTGTTCACGCCGACCGCTGCGGCGCCATTCGCCTGCCGCGCGACGACAAGCATGCTCGGCGTCTGCGCGAACACGCCGAGGCCTCTCCGCCCGAATGGATGCAGTGGCTCGGCGCGGCCGAGGCCTCGGATCGCGTTGGCGCGCCGGTGGCCGGCGACGGGGTGTGGATCGCCGAGGGCTGGAACGTGCGTCCGCCGGACCTCGTTGCCGCCTTGCTTGCTGCCTCGGGAGCTGCCGTGCTCGCGGGTCGGGTACGGTCAATTGCTCCGGCAGATGTCCCGACTGGCTCGCGTCTAGTCTCCAGCAACCATGCCTGCGTTACGCCGGGCGGCGACTCGCGCCCGGCTGACGGCACATACGTCCCAGTCACGACGGACGCTGTGCCCGAGCCCGGTGGCCTTGGACCGTCGGGGTCGGGCGGGCGCCCTGCCTGGCGCGTCACGCTTGGTGACGGCACGACCACTGAATGGCCGTTAATCGTGATTGCCAACGCCTTCGGAGTGAGCGGTCACATCGCGCTGCCACTCCGCCACGTCAGGGGCCAGCTGTCCTGGACCGAAGGCGGCGATGGCGAAGTGCTGCAAGCCATCGTCTGCCGAGAGGGCTACGTCACCCCCGCGGTGGACGGGCGGAATATCGTCGGTGCGACCTTCCAACGCGACGATGCCGACCTCGCACCGCGTGACGAGGATGACCGTACCAACCAGTGGCGCCTGTCGCGTCTGCTACCGGGTTGGGCCGACCGGCCCCTCGGGCCGGCGCGGGTGTCGGTGCGCGCCGCGACGCCTGACCGGCTGCCTTTGGTCGGTGCGCTGGCACCCGGCCTGTACGCCAGTCTGGGCCATGGCAGCCGCGGCCTGACCTGTGCGCCGCTGTGCGGCGAACTGATCGCAAGCATGGTATGCGCGGAGCCGCTGCCGCTGCCGCGCGACCTTGTCCGCCGGCTCGACCCCCTGCGCTTTGGCGAGATCCAACCGAAGCAGATCCAAGCACAGCCGACCAATGTCAGAGAATCAGACGACTGAACGGGACGCAAGGGTGTCGGCTCCGTCATCCTTGACCGCCCTCTATCCGACCCGCACAGCCACTCCCGATGCCGAGTACCACGCGCCCGCAAGACACGCTCGCTGCGCTTGATCTGCAGATCGAGGGCATGCATTGCGGCGGTTGCGCGCTGCGGTTGGAACGCGCGCTTGCCGCCGAACCGGGCGTTCGGCATGCGGAGGTGAATTACGCCACCGCCAGCGCGCACGTCTTGCTGGCCGCCGAGATACCAAGTACGCAGGTGCCGGATGCTGCGCGTCTGGCGCAGGTGGTCGAGGCCAACGGTTACCGGGTCGTCGCCAGTGGCAGTCCTCAGTCCGGCGACGGGCGCGACCTATTGCTGTGGCTGTCGGTGGCTTGCGCCGTGCCATTTTTGGTCTCGATGCTCGCCATGGCCGCCAGCTGGCATGCGCTCATGCTACCGCCGTGGGCCGAGTTCGCGCTGGCGACGCCGGTGCAGTTCGTGGCGGGCGCACGCTTCTACCGCGGTGCCTGGGCCTCGGTGCGCGGCGGGCTCGCCAACATGGATGTGCTCATCGCGCTGGGTACCACGGCGGCCTATGGGTTGAGCCTGTGGGGCTGGCAGACCGGTGGCGCGCTCTACTTTGAATCAGCGGTACTGATCATCGCGCTGGTACGTGTCGGCAAGCGTCTTGAGGAGCAGGCACGCGTGCGCGCCAACCGTGACCTGCGCGCGCTCATCGACCTCGCGCCACGGCGCGCGTGGATCGAGCGCGGGGGCGATTGGGTCGAAGTCGATGCGGTTAGCCTGCGCCCCGGCGACACCATTCGCGTGCCGACCGGCGAGGCGGTCCCGGTGGACGGCGTGCTGCTGGGACACGGCGCGGCGACCAGTGACCCCGGCGCAGACCTGTCCTCCCGCGACGCGCCTGAGGTGACCCTGCAACTCGACGAGTCCATGCTCACCGGCGAGTCGCTGCCGGTCGAGCGCAAGCCGGGCGACACGGTCTTCGCTGGCACCCTCAACGCCGGCGCACTGTTCATGGCGCGCGCCACCGCCACCGGCCGCGACACCGTGCTGGCCGGCATCGTCCGCCGCGTGCGCGCGGCGCAGGCGGCCAAGCCGCCGATCCAGCGGCTGGCCGACCGCATCGCCGGCGTCTTCGTGCCGGTGGTGGTCGGCATCGCCGTCGCCACCGCTGCCGTCTGGGCTTGGCTCGGCCAACCCGCCGCCGGCCTCGTCCACGCCATCGCCGTGCTGGTCATTGCCTGCCCTTGCGCCTTGGGGCTTGCCACGCCAACCGCCATCCTGGTCGCGACGGGTCGCGCTGCGCGGCAAGGGTTGCTGTTCCGTGATGCCGCCGCGCTTGAGCACGCTGCTGCGCTGGAGGTTCTGGTGCTCGACAAGACCGGGACGCTCACCGTTGGAAAGCCGCAGGTTGTGGTGGTGGCGGGCTGGGGAGTTGCAGGGGCTGCCTCGGCATGCGACATCGCGCTGTCCCCAAGTAGGTCTGCAGAGGAGACTGAAGTTGGGCAGCAAGCAGCGACATCAATCCCAACCGACCGCGATCACGACAGCGCCGCCGCCATCGCCTGGCAAATGGCCGCCGCCTCGACGCACCCGCTCGCCAAGGCCATCGCGGCGCATCTCGAGCAACGCCGTGACCAGGGCGCCCCACCATCCACAGGCCGCGAGGGCGCCTCCGCGCCAAACGCACCCCCTCTCCGCACCCGAACCGTCCCCGGCCGCGGGGTGATGGCGCGGCTTGGCGACACCGAATGGGCGCTCGGCTCGGCCGACTGGATGGCGCAGCGCGGCACGCCGCTGCCCGATGTCTGGCTGGCCGCTGCCCGGGCGCGCGGCCTGAGCATCGTCGCGCTCGCCGACGGGCAGCGCGTGCGCATGGCCTGGGGGCTGGCCGACACGCTGCGTCCCGATGCCGAGCAGGCCGTGCGCGACCTCCGGCAGATGGGCCTGCAACTGGTGCTGCTCAGCGGTGACCACGCGGCGGCTGTGCGCCCAGTCGCGGAGCAGCTGGGTATTGCCGAATGGCGCGCCGGGGTCAGCGTGCAGGACAAGGCCGACACAGTGCAGGCACTGCGCCGCGAGGGCCCCAGCGAGGACCGCAGCGTCGGCATGGCCGGCGACGGCATCAACGACGCGCCGGCGCTGGCCGCGGCCTCGGTGAGCTTTGCCATGGCCGGGGGCTCGGCGGCGGCGATCGAGACTGCTGATGTGGTGCTCATGCGCGACAGCGTCGCGGCCATCCCGCAGGCCATCGCGCTCTCGCGCACGACCCGCCGGCGCATCTGGCAGAACCTGGGCTTTGCCTTGGGCTACAACGTGTTGGCGATTCCGGCTGCGGCGGCGGGGCTGCTTACGCCGGCCATCGCGGCGGCGGCCATGGCGGCGAGTTCGCTGTCGGTGGTCGGCAACGCCCTTCGCCGCTAAACTTGGCCGCCTTCAGACACCCGCCCCGCGCCCGCCTACCGTGACCGGCATCACACTCGCCCTCTCCAAGGGCCGCATCTTCGAAGAGACCATGCCCCTGCTCGAGGCGGCCGGCATCCGTCCGCTCGAGGACCCGGAATCGTCGCGCAAGCTCATCATCCCCACCGAGCGCGCCGATGTGCGCGTGCTCATCGTGCGCGCCACCGACGTGCCGACCTACGTGCAGCACGGTGCTGCGGACTTGGGCGTGGCCGGCCGCGATGTCCTGCTCGAACACGGTGGCGACGGCCTGGTGCAGCCGCTCGACCTGCAGATCGCGCGTTGCCGCATGATGGTCGCCTGCGCCGAGGGCTTCGATTACGCCAGTGCAGTGCGCTCCGGCGCGCGCCTGCGCGTGGCCACCAAGTACGTCTCGATCGCACGCGAGCACTTTGCCGCCAAGGGCGTCCACGTCGACCTGATCAAACTCTACGGCTCGATGGAACTGGCGCCGTTGGTCGGTCTGGCCGACGTCATCGTCGATCTGGTCTCGACCGGCGGCACGCTCAAGGCCAACAAGCTGGTGGCCGTGGAAGAAGTGATGCCGATCAGCTCGCGGCTGGTGGTCAACCGCGCCGCGCTCAAGCTGCGCCGCGCCGAGATCGACCCGATCATCCAGTGCTTCGCCGGCGCGCTGGCGCCCGCCTGAATCGCCCTTTGGGCGATAAGCCCGCGCACCCGAGAACTCCGGCGAGAATCGACACTCACAAGCGGGGTTGTAGGTTTCCTGGCACCCGCGTCCTTTTAAGCAGACACGCATGTCCCTGATTCACCGACTCGACTCCCGCGACGCCGACTTCCGCCCGAAACTGACGGCGCTGCTGGCCTTCGAGGCGTCCACCGATGACGCCATCGAGCGTGCCGTTGCCGAGATCCTCGAGCGGGTGAGCCGCGAGGGCGATGCCGCCGTACTCGAATACACGCGCCGCTTCGATGGCTTGGACGCGCCGGACATGGCCGCACTCGAACTGCCACGCGCCCAACTGCTGCGCGCCCGCGACGCGCTGCCGGTGCCCGAGCGCGAGGCGCTCGAACTCGCCGTGGACCGCGTCCGCACCTACCACCAGCGCCAGTTGATGACCGACTGGGACTACACCGAGCCGGACGGCACGGTGCTGGGCCAAAAAGTGACCCCATTGGACCGCGCCGGCCTCTACGTGCCGGGTGGCAAGGCCTCCTACCCGTCCAGCGTGGTGATGAACGCGGTGCCGGCCAAGGTCGCCGGTGTCGGTGAGCTGATCATGGTGGTCCCGACCCCGCGCGGCGAGAAGAACCCGCTGGTGCTGGCCGCGGCGGCCGTCACCGGTGTCGACCGCGTGTTCACCATCGGCGGGGCGCAGGCGGTCGGCGCGTTGGCCTACGGCACGCAGACCATCCCGCAGGTCGACAAGATCACCGGCCCCGGCAATGCCTACGTGGCCTCGGCCAAGCGCCGCGTGTTCGGCACGGTGGGCATCGACATGGTCGCCGGCCCATCCGAGGTGCTGATCATCTCCGACGGCCACGGCGACCCCGACTGGGTGGCCATGGACCTCTTCGCGCAGGCCGAGCACGACGAACTGGCGCAGTCCATCCTGCTGTGTACGTGCGCCAAATTCATCGAACGCGTGCACAACAGCATCGAAAAGTTGCTGCCGACCATGCCGCGTGAGCAGACCATCCGCACCTCGCTGGCCAATCGCGGCGCGTTGGTATTGGTGCAAAGTCTGGACGAGGCCTGCGACATCGCCAGCCACATCGCCCCGGAGCACCTCGAGATCTGCACCGAGGACCCACGCGCCCTGGTGCCCAAGATCCGCCATGCCGGCGCCATGTTCCTCGGCCACTACTCGGTGGAGGCGCTCGGCGACTACTGCGCCGGTCCCAACCACGTGCTGCCAACCATGCGCTCGGCGCGTTTCTCCAGCCCCTTGGGCGTCTACGACTTCCAGAAGCGGACCAGTATTTTGGAAATTTCGGAGGCCGGCGCGCAGGTGCTTGGCCGCGCTGCCAGCATCCTTGCCCACGGTGAGGGGCTGCAGGCGCATGCCAAGAGCGCTGAGTTCCGGCTGCGATAGGTCGCCATGTCTTCATCTGAATTCACCGCTCACCACCGCCCGGCTGAAGGCCCGTCGGAACGCAAGTTCGGGCTCACCATGGCTGTCGCGAGCCTGCTCATCGGCGCCCTCCCTTTGCTCGAGGCAGCCCCTCCCCGCTACTGGCTGCTCGCGGTGGCTGCTGCGTTTCTGGCGGCGGCCCTGCTTTGGCCTCGTGGCTTGGCGCCCCTCAACGCCGCATGGTTCAAACTCGGCGACCTGATGGCGCGGGTGGTCGGACCCGTCGCGTTGGGGGTGCTGTTTTTCGGTGTCATCACGCCGATCGGCGGCTTGATGCGGGCCTTGGGCAAGCGCCCGCTAAGCCTCTCGCCCGATCGCGGTTTGAAGACCTACTGGGTCGAGCGCGACCGCAACCCCTCGGCAGAAGCATTCCGGGACCAGTTCTGACCCCATTGGAGTACGCATGAGTTTTGTCCGAGAGCTTTGGCGGTTCATCGTTGCCCGCAAGAAGTTCTGGCTGATACCGGTGATGCTCGTAATGGCATTGCTCGGATCCCTGATTGTTCTCGCTGAGGGCAGCGCAGTCGCGCCGTTCATCTACACGCTGTTCTGACGGTTCGTGGCGCGTCCCCGGCTCATCCTCGGCCTTTCGGCTTACTACCACGACAGCGCGGCGGCTCTGCTCGCTGATGGCGAGATCGTCGCTGCGGCTCAGGAGGAGCGCTTCACCCGCAAGAAACACGACGCACGTTTCCCCGAGAATGCCGTGCGCTATTGCCTGAGCGAAGTCGGCGCCGGCCTCAGCGATGTCGACTTTGTCGCTTTCTACGACAAGCCGTTCATCAAGTTCGAGCGCCTGCTCGAGACCTACCTGTCCTATGCGCCGCGCGGGTTTGCGTCCTTTGCCAAGGCAATACCCATCTGGCTTCGGGAAAAGCTGTTCCTCAAAGATCTTCTGATCCGCGAACTCAAGCGGGACGCGCCCGGTTTCGATTGGGCCGAGCGGCTCCGATTCTCGGAGCACCACCTGAGTCATGCGGCCAGTGCCTTCTTTCCCTCGCCGTTCGAGCGGGCAGCGATCCTGACCATGGATGGTGTCGGCGAGTGGGCGACCACTTCTCTGGCGGTCGGGTCTGGAAATCGGATCGACATGCAGCGCGAGATCCATTTCCCGCATTCCATTGGGCTGCTGTATTCGGCTTTTACGTACTACACCGGCTTCAAGGTGAATTCGGGCGAGTATAAGGTGATGGGCTTGGCACCCTACGGCGAGCCGCGCTACGCCCGGACCATTCTCGACCACCTCGTCGACATCAAACCGGATGGCAGCTTCCGGCTCGATCAGCGCTACTTCAATTACTGCGCGGGCCTGACGATGACCAGCGAGCGCTTCCACCAGTTGTTTGGCGGGCCACCGCGCCGGGAGGACGAGCCGCTCACGCAGCGCCATATGGACCTGGCGGCATCGATCCAGGCGGTGACGGAGCAGATGGTCCTCGGACTTGCCAGGGCGGTCGCGCGCGAGACCGGCGAGAGGAACCTTTGTCTGGCGGGTGGCGTGGCCCTCAATTGCGTGGCCAACGGGAAGTTGGTGCGCGACGGCTGCTTCGAGCGGATCTGGATCCAGCCTGCGGCCGGCGATGCCGGTGGCGCACTGGGTGCCGCCCTCGCCATTCATCACCTGCAGGATGAGGGGCCTCGTCAAGTTGCCCAGGGCGATTCGATGCGCGGTTCCTACCTCGGGCCGCAGTTTGCGCAAGCGGAGATCGAAGCGCGGCTGACAGCATTCGGCGCACGTTTCCGGGTGCTGACCGACGACGAACTCTATGCTGCTGCCAGCGCAGACTTGGCACAGGGCAAGGCGCTTGGCTGGTTCCAGGGGCGCATGGAGTTCGGCCCGCGCGCCTTGGGTGGTCGGTCGATCCTCGGTGACCCGCGATCCGCCAGCATGCAATCGGTCCTCAACCTCAAGGTCAAGTTCCGCGAATCGTTCCGGCCCTTTGCGCCGTCCGTCCTCAGGGAGGCTGTCGCCGACTGGTTCGAACTGGGTGGAGACAGTCCGTACATGCTGCTGGTGGCGGATGTGGTGGCGCGACGGCGAATACCGATGACGCAGGCGCAAAGTGCGCTGTTCGGCATCGACAAGCTCAACGTGTCGCGCTCCGACATCCCGGCGGTGACCCACATCGACTACTCGGCGCGGATACAGACCGTCCACGCCGAAACCAATCCGCGGTACCACGCGCTGATCAGCGCCTTTGCGGCGCGCACAGGCTGCCCGGTGCTGGTGAACACCAGTTTCAATGTTCGCGGCGAGCCGATCGTCTGCACGCCGGAGGATGCCTTCCGCTGTTTCATGGGGACCGGGATCGAGTCCCTCGTGGTCGGCAACTGTTACCTGGAGAAGGCCGCTCAGGATCCTTCCCTGCAGCGCAATTACGAATCTGCCTTCGAACTGGATTGAGGGGCGGGCATTGGGCTGGGGCCGGATCGTTGCTTGGAATGCAGTCGTGCTCGTTCTGCTTCTCATGTTTGCGGAACTCGGCTTGCGCGTACTCAAGGTCGCCGGTTCCTGCACATCGGGACAGGCGTGCGACTACCACTGGGTCTCGCAACTGCAGGTCAGGAGTCTGGCCGAGAAGGCCGGTCGCAAGGTCGGTTTTAGCGCCATTCATCCGGTTTTGGGCTATGTGCCCGCAGCAGGCTTTGATGACGTGCTCGACAGCCATGGTTGGGGCGGGAAGCGCTTGACCATTGGTCCGGAGGGCTTCCGGGACAATGGCAATGGGCTGGCCGGCCCGAAGCGCATCCTCACGGTGGGTGATTCATTCACCTTCGGTGACCAGGTCTCCAACCATGAGACATGGCCGGCGTGCCTCGAGCGCAAGACGGGTATCGCGGTGGCCAATGCCGGCGTGTTCGGTTACGGCGGCGCGCAGAGCGTGCTGCGCGCCAAACTCGAGGTCGATCAAAGCACCTTTGACACGGTCATCGTGTCGGTGCTGGTGGAGGGCGATTTCGAACGAGACCGCATGTCCTACCGCAGCGGTTTGGCAAGGCCTGCGGTCATCCGTGCCGGCGATTCGCTCGATTGGGCCCCGCCGCCGGATCCGCGCGCGCAGGGCACATTGTGGAACCCGGTTACAAACGAGGTGCCGGCGGCGACGCGCTTTGCCCAAGTCCTCTATGAGCATTCGGAGCTGCTTGCAAGTCTGGTGGACCGTTTCTCCGAGGGCCATCTCGGCTATGGTCGGCTGAGTTCGGAGCACCCTGATGCGGCGAGCGTGGATGAAATCATCCGGTTTGCGCTCGGCGAGCTTGCCAACTTGCCTGTGCCGCAGAAAGTGTTGGTGCTGCAGTACTCGCGCCACCTAGAGCAAGGCCGCGGGACCGAGCGCAAGCGTCGGTTGCTCACCGAGACTGCCGCTTCTTTGGGCATCCCGGTGGTCGATACGCTGGATGTGCTCAAGCGCGAGGACCCCGACGCCATCTGGGATGGTCATCATACGGCCTACGGCAACAGTGTCGTCTGCGAGACCGTGCTCTCGGCTTTGAGGTGAAGTCGGCACCGGCTTCCTCCAAGCCAGATCGAGACTGATCAGCCGAAAACGCTGGTCATCGCTTTAAGTAACGCGGCGCTTTGCCCTTCGGTTCCCACCGTGATCCGCAGAAAGTTCGCGATCCGCTCCGGCCGCGCAAAATGCCGGACGATGACGCCTTTTTTGCGTAGACCCGCATTGAGTTGCGCGGCATCCGCGGTCCGGTGGCGCGCGAAGACGAAGTTGGCCGCCGACGGCAGCACTTCGAAGCCCAGGTCCTCCAACCCGCGCACCAGCGTCTCGCGCGTCGCCATGACTTGCCGCCGCGTCTGCTGGAACCACGCCTCGTCGCCAAAACTCGCCGCTGCGCCGGCCAGCGCCAGGCGATCGAGCGGGTAGCTGTTGAAGCTGTCCTTGACCCGGTTGAGCGCCTCGACGAGCGGTGCCTGGCCGATGGCGTAGCCAACGCGCAGGCCGGCCAGCCCGCGACCTTTGGACAGGGTGTGGCTGACCAGCAGGTTGGCGTGGCTGCGCACCAGACCGACCGCGCTCTCGGCGCCAAAGTCCACGTAGGCTTCGTCCACCACCACCGGAATGTCCGGCCGCGCCGCGACCAGCCGCGCGATGTCGACCAGCGGCAGCGCCATGCCGGTCGGCGCGTTGGGGTTGGGGAAGATCACCGCGCCGATGGCGGGGTCGAGATAATCGTCGACGCGGATCGAAAAGTCCGGCGCTAGCGGCACCGGCCGCGCCGCGATGCCGTACAACCCGCAGTAGACCGGGTAGAAGCTGTAACTGATGTCGGGGAACGCCAGTGGCCGCTCGTGCCGCAGCAGCGCGCAGAAGGCGTGCGCCAGCACCTCGTCGGAGCCGTTGCCGACGAACACCTCCTCCACCGCCACGCCGTGATACGCCGCGATGACGCGGCGCAGCTCCAACGCGGTCGGGTCGGGGTAGAGACGCAGGTCATCGGTGTTGGCCGCCTCGATCGCCGCCAGCACCGCCGGCCCCGGGCCGTACGGGTTCTCGTTGGTGTTGAGCTTGACTAGGTCGGGCATGCGCGGCTGCTCGCCCGGCACGTAGGGCGTCAGGCTGTGGACGATGGGGCTCCAGTAGGTGCTCATGGCGAGGATCGGCGGTGCATCGAATGGCAGTCAACCGGGCTGGCGTTCAACCAGAGCGGTGGTATGGCAAAAACGGATCTGACCGGCGCAGGGGACATCCGACATCCGGCGGAGGGCCGCAAAACCTGCGGATGCTATCATTTGCGCACTTTTTCACCGGGCCTGCCAGCCCACCGAGCCGCACATGCGCCGCGCCGAAGCCACCCGTAGCACCCTCGAGACGCAGATCCGCGTCGCCATCGACCTCGACGGCAGCGGCAAGGGTGCGCTCGACACTGGCCTGCCCTTCCTCGACCACATGCTCGACCAGATCGTCCGCCACGGGCTGATCGACCTCGACATCAAGGCTACCGGCGACCTTCACATCGATGCCCACCACACCGTGGAAGATGTAGGCATCACGCTGGGGCAGGCCTTTACGCAAGCTGTCGGCGACAAGAAGGGGCTCACACGTTACGGGCACGCCTACGTGCCGCTCGACGAGGCGCTGTCGCGCGTGGTGCTGGACCTCTCCGGTCGGCCGGGCCTCGAGTTCCATGTCGAGTTCAGCCGCGCGCGCATCGGCGACTTTGACGTCGACCTCTTCCACGAATTCTTCCAGGGCTTCGTCAACCACGCCGGGGTGACCCTCCACGTCGACAACCTTCGCGGGCGCAACGCCCACCACCAGGCCGAGACCGTGTTCAAGGCCTTCGCTCGTGCATTGCGTGCGGCGACCACGCCCGACCCGCGCGCGGCCGGCACCATCCCCTCGACCAAGGGCGCCCTGCAAGGTTGATTCGCATGTCCAACCGCATCGCGGTGATCGACTATGGCATGGGCAATCTGCGCTCGGTGGCCAAGGCGCTGGAGCACGTCGCGCCCGGCGCCCGCGTCGAGGTGACGGCCGATGCCGCAGCCATCGACGCCGCCGACCGCGTGGTCTTCCCCGGCCAGGGCGCCATGCCGGACGCCATGCGCGAACTTGCATCGCGTGGCCTGGTGCCGGTGCTCAAAGCCGCCATCGCCGCCAAGCCCTTCCTCGGCATCTGTCTCGGCTTGCAGGCGCTGTTCGAACACTCGGAAGAGGGCGACTGCGCCGGACTCGGCATCCTGCCCGGGCGGGTGCGGCGCTTTGCGCCACCGGCCGGCGCGCACAGCGGCGGCGAGCGCCTCAAGGTGCCGCACATGGGCTGGAACACCGTCACGCAGACACCGCAGGGCGGACGCATTCATCCGCTGTGGCAGGGCATCGGCGACGACAGCCGCTTCTACTTCGTGCACAGCTACTACGTCGAACCGGGCGACGATGCGCTCGCGGCCGCCACCAGTCAGTACCCGGCGCGCTTCTGCTGCGCAGTTGCGCGGGGAGGCCTGTTCGCCACACAATTCCACCCAGAAAAAAGTCAAGCTGCGGGCCTCGCCCTGCTGCGCAATTTCGTAAACTGGGATGGTGTTTCTGTCTGAGCCGCTTCGCCGGCTTCCCTTCAGGGCCCCGCGGCCCATTGTTCCAACGTCCACCCCATGCTGCTGATCCCGGCCATCGATCTCAAGGACGGCCACTGCGTCCGTCTCAAGCAGGGCCTCATGGAGGACGCCACGGTGTTCTCCGAGGAGCCCGCGGCAATGGCCGCGCATTGGATTGCGCAGGGCGCGCGGCGCCTGCATCTGGTCGATCTCAACGGCGCCTTTGCCGGCATCCCCAAGAACGAGGCGGCGATCAAGGCCATCGTCGAGGCGGTCGGCGACGAGATCCCGATCCAGCTTGGCGGCGGCATCCGCGACCTCGACACCATCGAGCGCTATCTCGATGACGGTATCAGCTACGTCATCATCGGCACGCAGGCAGTCAAGACGCCGGGTTTTCTGTTCGACGCCTGCTCGGCCTTTCCCGGCCACGTGATGGTCGGGCTCGACGCCAAGGACGGCAAGGTGGCCATCGACGGTTGGTCGAAGATGACCGGCCACGACGTGCTCGACCTCGCGCTCAAGTTCCAGGACTACGGCGTCGAGGCGGTGATCTACACCGACATCGGCCGCGACGGGATGCTCAGCGGCGTCAACGTCGAGGCCACGGTGCGACTCGCCCGCAAACTCACGGTGCCGGTCATCGCCAGCGGCGGCATCACCGGGCTCGATGATGTGCGCAATCTCTGCGCAGTCGAGGCCGAGGGCATCATGGGCGCCATCACCGGCCGCGCGATTTACCAAGGCACGCTCGACTTCGCTGCGGCGCAGTCGCTGGCCGATGCGCTTGCCGCGCCGGCGTCCGGCTGACCCGGCCTCAGCCGAAGGTGTTAGCGAAACGCATCATCCCTTGCCTCGACGTCAACGCTGGCCGCGTCGTCAAGGGCATCAACTTCGTGGGCCTGCGTGACGCCGGCGACCCGGTCGAGGTGGCCCGCCGCTACGACGCGCAGGGCGCCGACGAGCTCACCTTTCTCGACATCACCGCCAGCTCCGACGGCCGTGACCTGATCCTGCCCATCATCAGCGCGGTGGCCGAGCAGGTCTTTATTCCGCTCACGGTGGGTGGCGGCGTGCGCAAGGTCGAGGACGTGCGGCGGCTGCTCAACGCCGGCGCCGACAAGGTCAGCATAAACACTGCGGCCATCCTGAATCCCGACCTGGTGCGCGAGGCCGCTGACCGCGTCGGCAACCAGTGCATCGTCGTGGCCATCGATGCCAAACGCGAGGGAGACCGTTGGGGTGTCTATACCCACGGCGGTCGCAACGCGACGGGCCTCGATGCGGTGGAGTGGGCGCAGAAAGTGGTGGCGCTGGGCGCCGGCGAGATCCTGCTCACCTCGATGGACCGCGACGGCACGCGCAGCGGGTTCGATCTGGAACTGACGCGCGCGGTGGCCGATGCGGTGGACGTGCCGGTGATCGCCTCGGGCGGGGTCGGTGGGCTCGACGATCTGGCGGACGGCGTGACGCTCGGCCACGCCGATGCGGTGCTGGCCGCCAGCATCTTTCACTACGGCGAGCATACCGTGGGCGATGCCAAACGGCGCATGGCCGAGCGCGGCATCCCGGTGCGCATGCTCAATGAGGTGGCGGCATGAATGCGGGTACGCCGGTGGCCTTGCCCGGCGGCGCGTCCGGCTCGTCTGCCGGGTGGGTGGCAGCTGGCGAGGCGGCATGAGCTGGCTCGACGCCGTCAAGTTCGACGCCAGCGGGCTGGTGCCGGCCATTGCGCAGGACGCTGCGACGGGCGAGATCCTGATGGTCGCCTGGATGGACCGCGACGCGCTCCTGCGCACGGTCGAGACCGGCACCGCGCACTATTACTCGCGTTCGCGCGGCCGGCCGTGGATGAAGGGCGAGGAGTCCGGCCACACGCAGCAGGTGCAGAGCGTGAGTCTGGATTGCGACGGCGATGTGCTGCGTCTGGCCATCGAACAGGTGGGCGGCATCGCGTGCCACACTGGGCGGCGCAGCTGCTTCTTCCGCGTGCTCAGGGACGGCGACTGGGTGGAGACGCTGCCGGTGCTCAAGGACCCCGCATCCATCTACCGTAAAATTTGAGCGACGGCCCGCGAAGTACCCGTTTCGGGTACCTTGCCGCCAGACATCAGCAGCCCGGATACACCGCGTTGCCATCACCCAGAAATCATTCCTGCCAAGGGCCCCTTAAACCATGGCCGACATGCCCCCCGACATCCTCGACCGCCTCTCGTGCCTGCTGGCCGAGCGCCGCGGCGCCGACCCCGGCTCGAGCTACGTGGCCAAGCTGCATCACAAGGGCCTCGACGCCATACTCAAGAAGGTCGGCGAGGAGGCCACCGAGACTGTGATGGCCGCCAAGGACGGCGACCGCGAGCATGTGGTGCGCGAGGTGGCCGACCTGTGGTTTCATACGCTGGTGCTGCTTGCCCACCTGGATCTTGACGCCGCTGCCGTGCGTCGCGAACTCGAGCATCGCGAGGGCGTGTCCGGGCACGACGAGAAGGCATCCCGAGCAGGCTGAGTCCTGCGCAACCGACCCGTGGGCCACCGAAAATGAGCGACAACTGCATCTTCTGCAAGATCGTCTGCGGCGACATCCCCTCGAACAAGGTCTATGAGGACGCGGACTTCTTCGTCTTCCACGACATCCGGCCGATCGCGCGGGTGCATTACTTGGTCATCCCCAAGCGGCATATCGAATCGCTGGCGCACTTCGACGCCGCCGACAGCGACCTGGTCGGCCGCATGCTGCTGCTCGGCGCTCGCCTTGCACCGCAGCAAGGCCTCACCGACGGCTTCCGCACCATGATCAACACCGGCAAGGGCGGCGGGCAGGAGGTCTTCCACATGCATGCGCATATCTTTGGCGGCGGCGAGGTCCTGCCCAAGGTCTGATGCGGGGTCGAGGGGCCGGTGCCGGTGGCTTGCTCGCCCCATCGCAGTGCATCATTTTTCGTTGCCCGATTGCGCTGGCAGACCTAAACTACAAGGTCCATCGCCCGCCACGCGGGCCTTTTCGTCTTGCACGCAGGAAGCGCACGCGCATGAACCGCCAAGACTGGCTCAAAGGTACCCTCTACAGCCCCGATTTCGAACAGGACAGCTGCGGTTTCGGCCTGATCGCGCAGATCGACGACAAACCGGCCCATGCGCTGGTGCAGACCGCCATCTCCTCGCTGGCCTGCATGACCCACCGCGGCGCGGTGGCGGCCGATGGCTTGTCGGGTGACGGCTGCGGCCTGCTGTTCAAGAAGCCGGACGCGTTCCTGCGGGCGGTGGCGGCCGAGTCCGGCATCGAGTTGGCGCCGCTCTACGCCGCTGGTCTGGTCTTCCTCTCCCGCGATGCGGCCCAGGCCGAGCGCGCCCGTGCCACGCTGCGTGCTGAACTCAGGGCCCAGGGCTGCGAGGTCGCCGGCTTCCGCGTGCTGCCGATCGACACTTCGGTCTGCGGCAAATACGCGCTGGAGAGTCTGCCGCACATCGAGCAGGTGTTCGTCAACGCGCCAGCCGGCCTGGACGAGGTTCGTTTCGAGCGCGCGCTGTACATCGCCCGGCGTCGCACCGAGAAGGCGCTGTTCCCGGTCGATGCGGTGTACTTTCAGCCGACGCTGTCGAGCCGCGTGATCAGCTACAAGGGTCTGGTGCTGCCGGAGAACCTCGCGGTCTTCTACACCGACCTCAACGACCCGCGCTTTGCCAGCAGCCTGATCGTCTTCCACCAGCGCTTCTCGACCAACACCTGGCCGCAGTGGCGTCTGGCGCAGCCGTTCCGCATGCTCGCCCACAACGGCGAGATCAACACCGTGGCCGGCAACCGCAACTGGTCGCGCGCCCGCGAGGTCAAGTTCGAGTCGGACCTGATCCCGGACATGGACGACATCCGGCCGATCGTCTCGACCAGCGGTTCCGATTCGATGTCGCTCGACAACATGCTCGAGGCGCTGGTGATGGGCGGCTCGAACCTGTTCCGCAGCCTGCGTCTGTTGGTGCCGCCGGCGTGGCAGAACAACGATGCGATGGACCCGGACATCCGCGCCTTCTACGAATACAACTCGATGCACGGCGAGCCGTGGGACGGGCCCGCAGGCATCGTGCTGACCGACGGCCGTTACGCTGTCTGCACGCTCGACCGCAATGGCCTGCGTCCGGCCCGCTGGGCGCTCACCGAAGACCGCATCCTGACCTTTGCGTCGGAGATCGGCGTGTGGGAGGCCGACCCGGCCAAGGTCATCCGCAAGGGCCGCGTCAAGCCCGGCCAGATGGTCGCCGCCGACCTGCAGACCGGCGAATTGCTGATGTCCGAGGACATCGACAACCTGCTCAAGAAGCAGCACCCCTATCGGGCATGGTTGGATGAGTTCTCGCAGCATGCCGATTTCGGCGACAAGCAGGACGCCGACCTGCCGCAACTCGACCACAAGGCGCTGCTGGTCGAGCAGAAGCTGTTCAATGTGAGCTTCGAGGAGCGCGACCAGATCATTCGCGTGCTGGCCGAGGACGGCAACGAGGCCATCGGTTCGATGGGCGACGACACGCCCATGGCCGTGCTCTCGCGCAAAGTCCGCTCGCCCTTCGACTACCTGCGCCAGCAGTTCGCGCAGGTCACCAACCCGCCGATCGACCCGATCCGCGAAGCCATCGTGATGTCTCTGGCCACGTGCTTCGGCCCCGAGCGCAACCTGTTCGAGGAGACCGCCGACCACGCCCACCGCATCGGCATCGAGTCGCCGATCCTGTCGCGCGACGCCTTCAAGGCGCTTACCACCCTCAGCGACCCGGCCTTCAAGGCGGTGACGCTGTCGCTGGCCTATGAACCGGCGCAGCAGTCGCTCAAGGATGCAGTGTCCGGTCTGGCGCAGCAGGCGGTCGAGGCGGTGCGCGCCGGCAATGTGGTGATCGTGCTCAGCGACCGCGACGTGCCCAAGGGCAAGCTGCCGATGCCGATGCTGTTCGCTGTCGGCGCCGTGCACCACGCGCTGATCGACGCCGGTCAGCGCTGCAACGCCAATATCGTCGCGGAAACGGGCTCGGTGCGCGACCCGCACCACTACGCCTGTCTGGTGGGCTACGGCGCGACCGCCGTCTACCCGTGGCTGGCGTATCAGGTCGTCGCCGAATTCGTGCGCTCGGGTGAGGTCAAGCTGCCGCTCGACAAGGCGCTGGCCAACTACCGCAAGGGCATGGACAAGGGTCTTTACAAGATCCTCTCCAAGATGGGCATCTCAGCGGTGTCGAGTTACCGAGGCGCGCAACTGTTCGAGGCGGTCGGTCTGCACGAGGAGGTGGTGGGTCTGGCGCTCAAGGGCACTGTCTCGCGTATTTCTGGCTCTAATTTCAAGGACTTCGAAGACGATCTTAAGGCACTTTCGAAGCTTGCGCATAACCCGCAGCGCCCGCTCACTGCAGGGGGGCTGCTCAAGTTCATGTTCGGTGAGGAGTTTCACGCCTATAACCCTGATGTAGTTCAACAATTACAGAAAGCGGTGAAGCAGGGTGACTACGCGCTCTACCGCCAGTACGCCGACACCGTGAACCGGCGGCCGGTGGCCATGTTCCGTGACCTGATGCAGGTCAAGACGCTGGAGAACCCGTTGCCGATCGAGCAGATCGAGTCGGTGGAGCGCATCCTCAAGCGCTTCGACTCGGCGGGGATGTCGCTTGGCGCGCTGTCGCCGGAGGCGCATGAGGCGCTGGCCGAGGGCATGAACCGAATCGGCGGCCGCAGCAACTCGGGCGAGGGCGGCGAAGATCCGGCGCGCTACGGCACCATCAGGACCTCCAAGATCAAACAAGTTGCATCAGGCCGCTTCGGCGTGACGCCGACCTACCTGGTCAATGCCGAGGTGCTGCAGATCAAGGTCGCGCAGGGCGCCAAACCCGGTGAGGGCGGCCAGCTGCCTGGCGACAAGGTGAGCGACACCATTGCCCGCTTGCGCCACTGCAAGCCCGGCACGCCGCTCATCTCGCCGCCGCCGCACCACGACATCTACTCGATCGAAGACCTCGCGCAGCTCATCTTCGATCTCAAGCAGGTCAACCCCGACGCCTTGGTGTCGGTCAAGCTGGTGGCTGAGCCCGGTGTCGGCACGGTGGCTGCGGGCGTGGCCAAGGCCTACGCCGACCTCATCACCATCTCGGGTTATGACGGCGGCACCGGCGCCAGCCCGCTGACCAGCGTCAAGTACGCCGGCACGCCGTGGGAGCTGGGTTTGTCCGAGGCACAGCAGGTGCTGCGCGCCAATGGCCTGCGCGGCCGCGTGCTGGTGCAGACCGACGGCGGCCTCAAGACCGGCCTCGACGTGGTCAAGGCGGCGATCCTGGGTGCCGAGAGTTTTGGCTTTGGCACCGCGCCGATGATCGCGCTGGGCTGCAAGTACCTGCGCATCTGCCACCTCAACAACTGCGCCACCGGCGTCGCGACGCAGAACGTCACGCTGCGCAAGGAACACTTCATCGGCCTGCCCGAGATGGTGGTCAACTTCTTCCGCTTTGTGGCGGAGGAGACGCGCGAGTGGCTGGCCAAGCTCGGCGTGCGCAGTCTGGAGGAGCTGATTGGCCGCACCGACCTGCTCGAACTGCTGCCGGGCGAGACCGAGCGTCAGCAGCGTCTCAAGCTCGACGTGTTGCTTTCACACGGCGACATCCCCGCCGATGAGCCGCGTTTCTGCATCCAGGACCGCAACCCCTCGTTCGACAAGGGCGAGCTGGCCGAGCAGATGGTGGCGGACACCGCCGCGGCCATCGCCGGCAAGACCCCGGTCAAGCTGCGCTACGGCATCCGCAACTACAACCGCTCGATCGGCGCCCGCGTGTCCGGCGAGATCGCCAAGAAATGGGGCTCGGCCGGTTTGCCGGACGACTGCATCACGGTCGATTTCGAGGGCAGCGCCGGCCAGAGCCTGGGCGTGTGGAACGCGCCGGGCCTGATCCTGCGCGTCGAGGGCGATGCCAACGACTACGTCGGCAAGGGCATGGCTGGCGGCCGCGTCATCGTCTTCCCGCCCAAGGGCGCCAAGTACGAGGCGCACCGCAACATCATCATCGGCAACACCTGCCTCTACGGCGCCACCGCAGGCGAGTTGTTCGCGGCGGGCATGGCCGGCGAGCGCTTCGGCGTGCGCAACAGCGGCGCCTCGGCGGTGGTCGAGGGCGTGGGCGACCACGGCTGCGAATACATGACCGGCGGCTGCGTAATCGTGCTGGGCGACACAGGCGTCAACTTCGGCGCCGGCATGAGCGGCGGCATGGCCTTCATCTTCGACGAGTCGGGCCTTTTCGCTGGCCGACTCAACCGCGAGATGGTCGACGCGCATCGCATCACCGATGCCGATGGCGCGCCCTACCGCGCCTTCCTCAAGACGCAGATGGAGCGCCACGCGGCGCTCACCGGTTCGGCGCGTGCCAAGACCTTGCTCGCCGACTTCGACGCCACGCTGCCGCGCGTCTGGCTGGTCAAGCCGCGCCGCATGACCATGGAGACGCTGGTGGCCGACCTGCCGCGCGCCGCCGAGGCCGTCACCGCCTGAGACCGAACACGCAGACCCCAGAGCCATGAAACGCGACCCTTTCCAGTTCCTCGACAAGCCACGCCGTGACGGCGAGAAGGCCAAGCCGGTCATCCGAATCAAGGATTACCGCGAGATCTACGCCACCATGGATGCCGAGCAGGCGGGCGAACAGGCCGGCCGCTGCTTGGCTTGCGGCAACCCCTACTGCGAGTGGAAGTGCCCGGTGCACAACTACATCCCCAACTGGCTCGCGCTGATCCAGGAGGGGCGCCTGTTCGAGGCGGCAGAGCTGTCGCACCAGACCAACTCGCTGCCCGAGATGTGTGGCCGCGTGTGTCCGCAAGATAGGTTGTGTGAAGGCGCGTGCACGCTCGAGGAAGGCTTTGGCGCGGTGACCATCGGCCAGGTCGAGAAGTACATCACCGACACCGCCTTTGCGCAGGGCTGGCGCCCGGACATGAGCGGCGTCGTGCCGACCGACTTCCGCGTCGCCATCATCGGCGCTGGTCCGGCCGGTCTGGGCGCTGCCGACATC
>VEQZ01000011.1 GCA_018882975.1 Rhodocyclaceae bacterium
TGGCTCCCCCTCGCGGGTTGGCAACCCTCTGTACCGACCATTGTATGACGTGTGAAGCCCTACCCATAAGGGCCATGAGGACTTGACGTCATCCCCACCTTCCTCCGGTTTGTCACCGGCAGTCTCACTAAAGTGCCCAACTAAATGATGGCAACTAGTGACAAGGGTTGCGCTCGTTGCGGGACTTAACCCAACATCTCACGACACGAGCTGACGACAGCCATGCAGCACCTGTGTCCAGGCTCCCTTTCGGGCACCAATCCATCTCTGGAAAGTTCCTGGCATGTCAAGGGTAGGTAAGGTTTTTCGCGTTGCATCGAATTAATCCACATCATCCACCGCTTGTGCGGGCCCCCGTCAATTCCTTTGAGTTTTAACCTTGCGGCCGTACTCCCCAGGCGGTCGACTTCACGCGTTAGCTACGTTACTGAAAGATTTCTCTCCCAACAACCAGTCGACATCGTTTAGGGCGTGGACTACCAGGGTATCTAATCCTGTTTGCTCCCCACGCTTTCGTGCATGAGCGTCAGTTCAGGCCCAGGGGGCTGCCTTCGCCATCGGTGTTCCTCCACATCTCTACGCATTTCACTGCTACACGTGGAATTCCACCCCCCTCTACCGAACTCTAGTCCGCCAGTCACAAATGCAGTTCCCAGGTTAAGCCCGGGGATTTCACATCTGTCTTAACGAACCGCCTGCGCACGCTTTACGCCCAGTAATTCCGATTAACGCTCGCACCCTACGTATTACCGCGGCTGCTGGCACGTAGTTAGCCGGTGCTTCTTCTTACGGTACCGTCATCGACACCCAGTATTAGTGGATGCCATTTCGTCCCGTCCGAAAGAGCTTTACAACCCGAAGGCCTTCTTCACTCACGCGGCATTGCTGGATCAGGCTTTCGCCCATTGTCCAAGATTCCCCACTGCTGCCTCCCGTAGGAGTCTGGGCCGTGTCTCAGTCCCAGTGTGGCTGGTCATTCTCTCAAACCAGCTACGGATCGTCGCCTTGGTGAGCCTTTACCCCACCAACTAGCTAATCCGACATCGGCCGCTCCAATTGCGCGAGGTCTTGCGATCCCCCGCTTTCACCCGTAGGTCGTATGCGGTATTAGCGTAACTTTCGCTACGTTATCCCCCACAACTGGGTACGTTCCGATGCATTACTCACCCGTTCGCCACTAACCCTGGAGCAAGCCCCAGGATCCGTTCGACTTGCATGTGTAAAGCATGCCGCCAGCGTTCAATCTGAGCCAGGATCAAACTCTTCAGTTCGATCTTTTTTGGGCTCTCGCTTTGGACCCCGTTGCGTAACGAGGTCCGGGCTTGAGCACCGATTTCAAAGCTTATAGACCTTGCGGTCTTGTCAGGCTTCTCAACCAGGCGCCCACACTTATCGGTTGTCTGTTTTGTTAAAGAGCGGCTGACTTGGCGCTTGCGTCGTCAGCGAAGAGGCCGAACTATACGGCTCCCTGTTCGCGTCCGTCAACACCTTCGGCGGAAAAACTCGCTGGAGATTGCAGTCCTGCCGTTCGATCAAGCACTTGCGCTGCCAGGCGGGACTCCGGAGCGGGCCGCGCCGTATCAGGCGGTCAGCGTCACGCGCGCGAATCGCCGCTTGCCGACCTGCGCCACCACGGTGGCCGGCCCCGCCACCATCGCTTCGCGGGCGCTGACCTTCTCGCCATCGAGCTTGACCGCGCCGCCGGCGATCTGGCGGAAGGCCTCGCTGGTGCTCTCCACCAGCCCTGCCTGCTTGAGGAGCTGCGCCACGCCGATCGACGGCGCGCCGGCGAGCGACAGCGTCACCTCCGGGAGGTCCTCGGGGATGGCGCCCGCCCTGAAGCGCAACTCGAAATCGGCCAGCGCCGCCTCGGCTGCGGCGCGGTCGTGAAAGCGGGTGATGATCTCTTGGGCGAATGCCACCTTGACATCGCGCGGGTTGCGGCCCGCAGCCACCGCGCGGCGGTCGGCGTCGATCTCCGCCAGCGGCCGGAACGACAACAACTCCATGTAGCGCCACATCAGCTCGTCCGACACGCTCATCAGCTTGCCGAACATGTCCTTGGGCGGTTCGGCGATGCCGATGTAGTTGCCCAGCGACTTGCTCATCTTCTGTACGCCATCCAATCCCTCAAGAATCGGCATGGTCAGCACCACCTGCGGGCTCTGTCCCATCTGCTTCTGCAACTCCCGTCCCATCAGCAGGTTGAACTTCTGGTCAGTGCCGCCGAGTTCGACGTCGCTCTTCAGCGCCACCGAGTCGTAACCCTGGATGAGCGGATACAAAAACTCGTGAATGGCGATCGGCTGGCCAGATGCATAGCGCTTGGCGAAATCGTCGCGCTCGAGCATGCGCGCCACGGTCGAGCGCGCCGCCAGGCCGATCATGTCGGCGGCCGACAACTTGCCCATCCAGTCGGCGTTGAACACCACCTCGGTGCGCGCCGGGTCGAGGATCCTGAACACCTGCTTCTGGTAGGTCTTGGCGTTCTCGGCCACTTCTTCCGGCGTGAGTGGCTTGCGCGTGGCGTTCTTGCCGGTCGGGTCGCCGATCATGCCGGTGAAGTCGCCGATCAGGAACAGCACCTGGTGACCAAGGTCCTGAAAGTGCCGCAGCTTGTTGATCAGCACGGTATGGCCGAGGTGCAGGTCGGGCGCCGTGGGGTCGAAACCGGCCTTGACGCGCAGCGGGCGACCGGTCTTGAGCTTGTCGATCAACTCGGCTTCGACGAGGATCTCCTGACTGCCGCGGCGAATCAGGTCGAGGGCATCCTGCCAGTGGGCATCGGGCGTGAGGGTGGCGGACATCGGGTGCGGCCTGTGCGGGTTGGACGGATCTTGGTCGAGTGGGGGCGCCTGCCCGGCGTCAGCGCGGCGCCCGGATCATCCGGGTCAATGGCGGTGCCCGGGCGCGAGATGCGGCGCACGGCCAGCGGTGTGAGCGTGGCGCGGGCGCGCGAGGTGCTCACCGTGACCGCGAATCACCTGCGGCAACAAGGAACCGGCGCACATGCCGATGCAGCTGAGCGCCAAGCCGGCCAATTGCGGCGGCAGAAGGGCTTCCGCACCAAACGCGAACTCGCTGACCAGCCAGCCACCTATGCCGAGGAAAATGGCCAAATACGCGCCCTGGGTGGTGGCGCGCTGCCACAGGGCACCCGCGATCAGCGGCACGAACGCACCGGCCAGCGTCACCTTGTAAGCGTTCTCCACCATCTTGAAGATGCTCGCTTCGGAATTCAGGGCAAAGACCAGCACGACGGATGCGAAACACACGATCGTCGCGCGCATCACCCACAAAAAGCGACGGTCGCTCATGCCCGGCGCCGCGCCACGGATGATGTTCTCGGCAAACGAGACCGATGGCGCCAGCAGCGTCGCCGACGAGCAGCTCATGATGGCCGAGAGCACCGCACCGAAAAAGATCACCTGCGCCAGCAGCGGCGTGTGCGTCATCACCAGCGTGGGCAGCAGGCGCTGCGGATCGGCCTCGAGCAGCCCGCCGAAGACTTGCGGATCGACCAGCGTCGAGGCATAGGCGATGAACATCGGCACAAAGGTGAAGCAGAAGTAGATGCCGGCACCAAACATGCTGCCCCACAGCGCGATCTGCGCGGTGCGCGCCGAAGTGATGCGCTGAAATACGTCCTGCTGGGGAATCGAGCCGAGCATCATGGTGACCCAGGCAGCAACAAACGACAACCACGCGGCGAGGTTGGGCGGCGGGAAGAAATCGAGCTTGCCGGCCAGACGCGCGCTGTCGATCACCGGCGCCACCCCGCCGGTCTGGTCGGCCACCAGACTGGCGATGAACAGCAACCCGCCGATGACCACGCCCATCTGCACGAAATCCAGAATGGCAACCGAGAGCATGCCGCCCAGCGTGGTGTAGGTGAGAACCACCAGCGTGCCCACCAGCATGCCCGCCGGCTCGCTCAGCGCGCCATCGGTGACCATGTTGAGGATCAGGCCGAGCGCCTTGATCTGCGCCGACACCCAGCCCAGATACGAGGCGACGATGGCCAAGGTCGTCAGGACCTCGATACCGCGCCCGTAGCGCAGCCGAAAGAAGTCCCCCAGCGTGAGGATGTTGAGTCGATACAGGTAGCGGGCGAAGAAGATGCCGGCCAGCACCAGGCAGAGAGACGAGCCAAAGGGGTCGGCGACCACGCCGCGCAGGCCCTCGGTGGCGAAGGTCGCGGAGACGCCAAACACCGCCTCGGCGCCAAACCAGGTGGCGAACACCGTCGCGGTGACCACCGGCAGGGGCAGGTGCCGGCCGGCCACGGCGAAGTCCTTGCTGTTCTTGACCCGCGTGCCGGCGGCGACGCCGATGCCGATGGAGAGCAGCAGATAGAGGACGACAAAAGTCAGCAACATGCCGGCACCCCGCGTGTCTGCGACGCGCCGGTGGATGCGCCGCACAAAAACCGGAGTCTAGCAAGCATCAGCCGCCGAGCCAGCGCCATGCCTCGACGCCGAGCAGCAGCGCCAGCAGCAGCGCCACCGCTGCCAGCCAGCGCTCCAGCCGCCGCAACGGCGCGCGCAGGTCGCCGGTGCCATCGTCCGGGCGGCTGAGGCGGGTCAGTGCCTCGTGCGCCAAACGCGGCACCTGCGGCAGGGTCTTGGCCCAGGTGGTGGCCTCGCTCTCCAGATGTCGGCGCAGCGCACGCCAGCCGATCTGGTCGTTCATCCAGCGTTCGAGGAAGGGCTTGGCGGTGGCCCAGAGGTCGAGGTCGGGGTCGAGGTCGCGGCCCAGCCCTTCGATATTGAGCAGAGTCTTCTGCAGCAGGACCAGTTGCGGCTGGATCTCGACCTGAAACTGGCGCGACGTCTCGAACAGGCGCAGCAACACGCGGCCGAAGGAGATCTCCTTGAGCGGACGGTCGAAGATCGGCTCGCAGCAGGCGCGGATGGCCGACTCGAACTCATCGACGCGCGTACCGGCCGGCACCCAGCCGGCGTCGACGTGGGCCTGCGCCACACCGCGGTAGTCGCGGCGGAAGAAGGCGAGGAAGTTGCGCGCGAGGTAGTTCTTGTCGACCTCGGACAAGGTGCCGACGATGCCGAAGTCGAGCGCGATATAGGTACCGTCGTCGTGCACCATGATGTTGCCCGGGTGCATGTCGGCGTGGAAGAAGCCGTCGCGGAAGACTTGCGTAAAGAAGATCTCGACGCCTTCCCTCGCCAGTTTGGGGATGCTGATGTTCTTCTCGCGCAGGCGCGCGACCTGGCTGATCGGCGTGCCGCTCATGCGCTGCATGACGATGATGTTGCGCTCGCACCAGTCCCAGTGGATCTCCGGCACGTAGAGCAGGCGCGACTTCTCGAAATTGCGCCGCAGCTGGCTGGCGTTGGCGGCCTCGAACATGAGGTCGAGTTCCTGGCCGATGTGCTTCTCGAACTCGGCCACCACCTGGCGCGGCTTGAGCCGCTTGCCGTCGCTGTAGAGGCGCTCGACCAGACCGGCGATGACGTACATGAGCGCGACGTCGCTGGCGATGACCGACTCGATGCCGGGACGCAGCACCTTGACCGCCACCTCGCGGCCGTCGGGCAGCACCGCGAAGTGCACCTGCGCCACCGAGGCGCTGGCCACCGGCTCGACCTGGAAGCTGGCGAAGACCTGGTCCAGCGGCTTGCGGTAAGCGCGCTCCAACACCGCCACCGCCTCCTCGCCGGGAAAGGGTGCGACGCGGTCCTGCAGCAATGCCAAGCGGTCGGCGATGTCGGCCGGTAGCAGGTCGCGGCGGGTCGAGAGCACCTGGCCGAACTTGACAAAGATCGGGCCGAGGCTCTCCAGCGCCAGTTGCAGACGGTCGCCGCGCGGCGTGGTGGTGATGCGCCGACCAAGCCGCCCGCTCCAGCGCCAACGGCGCGGCAACAGCAGGTCGTCGAGGCCGTACACCCAGACCACGCGAACGATGCGCAGCAGGCGAAGGATGCGCATCAAGCCTTGCGTGACAGCCGCTCGACCCGCGCCTGCAGACGGTCGGCCGCCTCGCGCAACTCGTCGACGCCGTCAAGGAAGCTTTTCATCTCGGCTGGCGTGACCAGCCCGGACTCGTTGCGCAGGTAGTCGCGCGCCATGCTGCCGGCGCGCTCGCCGGCCTCGCGCCACGCCGCCTGCATGCGCCCGGCCAGCACGCCGAGCGGCGCGGCCACCGGCGGCGGCAGCACCGACTCCAGTGCAGTCGGCCAGTCCCAGTAGAAGTCGCGGGCGACCGCCGCAAGTGCCTGCGCCAACGCGGCATCGCCGCTGAAGGCGAGCCCCTCGAAGGCGCTGCTGTCGCCCAGCGCCCGACGCAGCAGACGGTCGGGCGGGATGTCCATGTGCAGGTCGGGCGGCGCGCCGTCGGCCACATGCAAGTCGCCGTCGTCGCCGATGACAAAGCCGAGACCGAGTCCGGCCGCCTCGATGCGCAGGGTCTTGCCGGCGAACGGCCGCAGCCGCTCGCGCACCGGCTCATAGAGCGGTGAACGGCGCAACGCCGCAGCAAAGCGCTCGGCCGCTGGCGCAAGCAGGGGCGGAGTGGTGAAAGGCCGTGCCATGCGCGTTGGATCCGGGCTCAGGCGGTCCGGGTACCCCGATGCAACGCGACCACCCCGGCGCTGAGGTTGAACCAGTCGACCTTGGCGAAACCCGCGTCGATCATCATCTGCCGCAGGGTGTCCTGGTCGGGGTGCATGCGGATCGACTCGGCCAAGTAACGGTAACTCTCGGCATCGCCGGCAATGCGCTGGCCCAGCAGCGGCAGCACGCGAAAGGAATAGGCGTCGTAGAGCGGGCGCAGCGGCGCTGCCACCTTGGAGAACTCGAGCACCAGCAGGCGCCCGCCGGGCTTGAGCACACGATGCATCTCGGCCAGCGCGAGGTCCTTGTGCGTCATGTTGCGCAAACCAAAAGCCACGACGACGCAGTCGAAGCGGCGATCGGGAAAGGGCAGGCGCTCGGCGTCGCACTGGATGGCCGGCACCGGAGTGCCGGCGTCGATCATGCGGTCGCGGCCGACCTGCAGCATGTCGGCGTTGATGTCGGTCAGCAGCACCTCACCCTGCGCGCCGACGCGGTCCCGGAACAGCCGACTCAGGTCGCCCGAACCCCCGGCCACGTCGAGCACGCGGTCGCCCGGGCGCACGCCCGAGAGTTCCACCGCAAAGCGCTTCCAGACCCGGTGCAGGCCGAGCGACATCAGGTCGTTCATGATGTCGTAACGGCGCGCGACCGAAGCGAACACGGCGCGGACCTTGTCGGCTTTCTCCACCTCGGCGACGGTCTGGTAGCCGAAGTGGGTGGTGCGGGTGTTGGAGTCCGTGGCCATGGTGGAATGGTAGCAGGGATGCCCCGCGGCACCGGACCGGCGACTGAGGCCGGACGGCTCGTCGGGTCACCGCGCTGTCATGTTTCGGCAACATAGGCGTCATAGTCTCGTGGCGGCGCTTCAGCCGGGCGCTTCCGACACGGCGCCAAACCCTACATGGACGGGCAGACGACATGGCCGCAACCATCCTCCTCGTCGAGGACGAGCTGGCGATCCAGGAACTGATCGCCTTCAACCTGCAGCACGCCGGCCACCTGGTGGTGCGCGCCGGCGACGCCGAGCAGGCGCTCGGCCTGGTGCGCCACGCGCTGCCCGATGTGGTGCTACTCGACTGGATGCTGCCCGGTGCCAGCGGCGTGGAGCTGGCGCGCCGCCTGCGCGCCGACCCGCGGACCCGCGCCATCCCCATCATCATGCTCACTGCCCGCGCCGAGGAGGGCGACAAGGTGCTCGGCCTCGAGGCAGGCGCCGACGACTACGTGACCAAGCCCTTCTCGCCGCGCGAGCTGCTGGCGCGCATCAAGGCGGTGTTGCGCCGGCGCGCGCCGCAGATGACCGACGACTTGGTCGAGGCCGGCGGACTGCGCCTTGACCCGGCGACCCACCGTGTCAGCGGAAAGGAGCAGACACTCAACCTCGGCCCCACCGAGTTCCGCCTGTTACATTTCCTCATGACGCACCCCGAGCGGGTGCATACCCGCAGCCACCTGCTTGATCAGGTCTGGGGTGACCACGTGTTCGTTGAGGAGCGCACCGTCGATGTCCACATCCGCCGTCTGCGCGCAGCCCTTGAGCCGAGCGGCCTCGATGCTCTGGTGCAGACGGTGCGCGGCGCCGGCTACCGCTTCTCGGTCAAGCCCGACTGAGCGTCTGCCCGATCGGGTGGCCTGAGTCATGCCGGGCGCAGCGAGGGTGTTCGTGTGGCTGCTGCAGGTGGCCACCGGAGCCTTGATCGGCGCCATGGCGGGCGGGCGCGGCGGCGCGCTGGCCGGCGTCCTGCTGGTGCTCGTCGCGCTGCTGCTTATCGAGGGACGCCGTGCCGCCCGGCTCCTTGCGTGGTTGCACGATCCGGCCGGCAAGCCCCCGGTCGGCGACCCGCTGTGGCAGGAGTTCAATCTGATGTTGTCGCGCCAGCGTCGGCAGCATGCAGCAGAACTCGCGCGCCTTGAAGCCGAGGTCGGGCGCTTCGAGGCGGCCGGTCAGGCCATCCCCGACGGCGTGGTGGCGCTCGACCCGGACTTGCGCATCCGCTGGGTCAACCGGCTCGGGGCGCGGCATTTCAGGCTGGACCCGCGCAGTGACCGTGGCAACCTCCTGACGCATCTGGTGCGCGACCCCCAGTTCAGCGCATTCATGACGCGCGGCGACTTTGCCGAACCCTTGCTGCTGCACCCCACTCACCAGCCGGGGCTGGCGCTGCAGGTGTTTGTGGTCGAGTTCGGCGACGCGCAACGCCTGATCGTCAGCCGCGACGTCTCCGACCGCGAACAGGTCGAACGCATGCGCCGTGATTTTGTCGCCAACGTCTCCCACGAATTGCGCACACCGATCACCGTGGTCTCGGGCTTTGTCGAGACGCTCGCCGAACTGGATCCGGACGAAGCCACGGCCGCCCTCGCCAACGTATTGCCGCTGCTGCAGAAACAGATGAAGCGCATGCAGAGCCTGGTCGCCGATCTGCTGACCTTGGCACGGCTGGAAAGCACCCCGGAACCGCCGCCGATGAAGCCGGTCGACTTGCCGGCACTGCTCACCGGGATGGTCGCCGATGCGCGCGCGGTGAACGGCGACCTGCACCCGATCCACTGCGCGGCGGACCCCGGTCTCGATCTGCGCGGAACACCGGGCGAGATCCGCAGCATCGCCGGCAACCTCCTCAACAACGCACTGCGCTATTCACCCGAGGGCAGCCGGGTGGAGGTGACGTGGCAGCGCGCGACTGATGCGCGGGGGCAGGTGGTGGGTGTTCTGGCGGTGCGCGACGAGGGTCCGGGGATTGCCGCCGAGCACCTGCCGCGCCTGACCGAACGCTTCTATCGGGTGGACAGCGGCCGCTCGCGCGACACCGGCGGCACCGGCCTCGGGCTCGCCATCGTCAAGCACGCGCTGACGCGCCACGGCGGGCATCTCGAGATCGAGAGCGAAGTCGGGCGCGGCAGCGAGTTTCGTGCGGTGTTTCCGGCCGAGCGGCTCGTTTCCAACCCCACAGGCCCTTGAAAAAACGTCGCGTCAACCGTAGCGCACGTCCAGGATCTCGTACTCCCGCACCCCGCCCGGCGCCTGCACCTCGGCGGTCTCGCCGGCCTCCTTGCCGATCAGCGCGCGGGCAAGCGGGCTGGAAATGCTGATCTTGCCTTCCTTGAGGTCGGCCTCGTCGTCGCCAACGATCTGGTAAGTCACGGTGGCGCCGGATTCGACGTCCTCCAGTTCCACCGTGGCGCCGAACACGCAGCGGCCATCGGCGTCAAGCGTGCTCGGGTCGATGATCTGCGCGTTGCCGAGCTTGGCCTCGATCTCGGCGATGCGACCCTCAAGAAAGCTCTGTCGCTCCTTGGCGGCGTCGTACTCGGCGTTCTCGGAAAGGTCGCCATGGCTGCGCGCCTCGGCGATGGCGTCGATCACACGCGGGCGCTCGACGGTCTTGAGATGGTGGAGTTCGGCCTTGAGCTTCTCGGCGCCGGTGACGGTGAGCGGAGTCTTCTGCATGGTGGTGACGGACGTGAAAGGGACTGGCGTGGTGTCGCCGGCGGATGCGTCGCGCCGGATCAGTGGGTACGGCCGTGCAAACCCTGAAGCGGGTAGACCTCAAGCGTATGCAGGTGGCCGATGCCGGTGGTGGCGGCGCGGGCGCCGGCCACCGTGGTGTAGTAAGTGACCCGCCCCTGCAAGGCGGCGTTTCGAATCGACCACGAATCCTCGATCGAGCTCTTCTTTTCGTCAACCGTGTTGATGATGAGCGCGATCTCGCCATTCTTGATGCTGTCGACGATGTGCGGGCGACCCTCGGTGACCTTGTTCACCGGGGTCACCGGCAGACCCGCCGCCGACAGCACCGCCGCGGTGCCGCGCGTGGCCACCAACTCGAAGCCGAGCCGAAGGAGTTCGCGGGCGATATCGACAGTGGCCGACTTGTCGGCATCACGCACGCTGAGGAACACCCGCCCTGCCGCCGGCAGGCGCACGCTAGCCGCCAACTGGCTCTTGACGAAGGCCTCGGCGAAGGTCTGGCCGACGCCCATCACCTCGCCGGTCGACTTCATCTCCGGGCCGAGGATGGTATCGACACCGGGGAACTTGATGAAGGGGAAGACCGCTTCCTTGACCGAGTAGTACGGCGGCACCAGTTCTTTGGCAAAGCCCTGCTCGCGCAGGCTGCGGCCAGCCATGCAGCGCGCGGCGATCTTGGCCAGCGGCGCGCCGATGGCCTTGGAAACGAAGGGCGCGGTGCGCGACGCCCGTGGGTTGACCTCCAGCACGTAGATGGTCTCGCCCTGCACAGCGAACTGCACGTTCATCAGGCCGACGACCTTGAGGGCGTGGGCCATCAGCGCAGTCTGGCGGCGGATCTCGTCGACGATGGACGGCGCGAGGCTGTAGGGCGGCAGCGAGCATGCACTGTCACCGCTGTGCACGCCGGCCTGCTCGATGTGCTCCATCACGCCGCCGATCAGCACCTCGGCGCCGTCGCAGATGGCGTCCACGTCCACCTCGATGGCGTCGTTGAGGAAGCGGTCGAGCAGCACCGGGCTGTCATTGGAGACCTTGACCGCCTCGCGCATGTAGCGCTCGAGGTCGGCTTGGGCGTGGACGATCTCCATGGCGCGGCCACCGAGCACGTAGCTCGGCCGCACCACCAATGGGTAGCCGATCTGCGCCGCTTTCTCGAGCGCCTCGGCCTCGGTGCGCGCGGTGGCATTGGGCGGTTGCAGCAGCTTGAGCGCATGCAGCAGCTTCTGGAAGCGCTCGCGGTCCTCGGCGGCGTCGATGCTGTCGGGGCTGGTGCCGATGATCGGCACGCCGTTGCGCTCCAAGTCGCGCGCCAACTTGAGCGGCGTCTGGCCACCGTACTGCACGATCACGCCCCAAGGCTTCTCGACTGCGACCACCTCGAGCACATCCTCAAGCGTGAGCGGCTCGAAGTACAGGCGATCCGAGGTGTCGTAGTCGGTCGAGACGGTCTCCGGGTTGCAGTTGACCATGATGGTCTCGAAGCCGTCCTCGCGCAGGGCAAGGGCGGCGTGCACGCAGCAGTAGTCGAACTCGATGCCTTGGCCGATCCGGTTCGGCCCGCCACCGAGCACCATGACCTTTTTATTTGAGGACGGCCGCGACTCGCATTCCTCGTCGTAGGCCGAGTACATGTAGGCGGTGGACGTGGCGAACTCGCCGGCGCAGGTGTCGACGCGCTTGTAGACCGGGCGGATGCCGAGCGCGTGGCGACGGGCGCGCACTGCGTCGCCGGTGGAAGCGCACAACTGGCCGATGCGGCGGTCGGCAAAGCCGGCTCGCTTAAGCGCGCGCAGCTCGTCGGCGCTCAGCGAATCCACACTGCGCCCGGCGATGTCGCGCTCGCGGCGGACGATGTCCTCGATCTGGGCGAGGAACCACGGGTCGATCTTGCTGTGGCCGAACACCTCGTCGAGCGTCATGCCGATGCGGAAGGCGTCGGCCACGTACCAGATGCGCTCTGGCCCGGGGCTGCGCATCTCGCGGACAATGACCTCGCGGTCGGCGGTCTTCTCGTTAAGGCCGTCGACACCGACTTCGAGCCCGCGCAGCGCCTTCTGGAAACTCTCCTGGAAGCAGCGACCCATGGCCATGACCTCGCCCACCGACTTCATCTGCGTGGTCAGGCGGTCGTTGGCGCGCGGGAACTTTTCAAACGCAAAACGCGGGACCTTGGTCACCACATAGTCGATGCTCGGCTCGAAGCTGGCCGGCGTGGCGCCGCCGGTGATGTCGTTGCGCAACTCGTCGAGGGTGTAGCCGACCGCCAACTTGGCGGCGAACTTGGCGATCGGGAAGCCGGTGGCCTTGGACGCCAACGCCGAGGAGCGCGACACCCGCGGGTTCATCTCGATGACGATCATGCGGCCGTCGCGCGGGTTGATGGCGAACTGCACATTGGAGCCGCCGGTGTCGACGCCGATCTCGCGCAGCACGGCGATGCTGGCGTTGCGCATGATCTGGTACTCGCGGTCGGTGAGCGTCTGCGCCGGGGCCACGGTGATCGAGTCGCCGGTGTGCACGCCCATCGGGTCGAGGTTCTCGATCGAGCAGACGATGATGCAGTTGTCGGCGCGGTCGCGCACCACCTCCATCTCGAATTCTTTCCAGCCGAGCAGCGACTCCTCGATGAGCAGCTCGCGGGTCGGGCTGGCCTCGAGGCCGCGTTCGCAGATGGCGAGGAATTCCTCGCGGTTGTAGGCGATGCCGCCGCCCGAGCCGCCCATGGTGAAGGACGGCCGGATGATGGCCGGGAAGCCCACCGTGGCCTGTACCGCCAGCGCTTCCTCGATGCTGTGGGCGACGCCCGAGCGGGCAGATTCCAGCCCGATGCGCGTCATCGCCTCCTTGAACTTCTGGCGGTCCTCGGCCTTATCGATGGCCTCCTCGCGGGCACCGATCATCTCGACGCCGTGCTTGTCGAGCACACCGTGCCGGGCGAGGTCTAGCGCGCAGTTGAGCGCGGTCTGGCCGCCCATGGTCGGCAGCAGGACGTCGGGCCGCTCCTTCTCGATGATCTTCTCGACCACCTGCCAGGTGATGGGCTCGATGTAGGTCACATCGGCCATCTCCGGGTCGGTCATGATGGTCGCCGGATTGCTATTGACGAGGATGACGCGGTAGCCCTCCTCGCGCAGCGCCTTGCAGGCCTGGGCGCCGGAGTAGTCGAACTCGCAGGCCTGACCGATGACGATCGGGCCGGCGCCGATGATGAGGATGGAGCGGATGTCGGCGCGCTTAGGCATGGGCCGACTCCGTGTTGCGGGCGGCCATGTCGCCGACGAAGCGGTCGAACAGCGGCGCCACGTCATGCGGACCGGGGCTGGCCTCGGGGTGCCCCTGGAAACAGAAGGCCGGACGGTCGGTCAGGGCAAAGCCCTGCAGGCTGCCGTCGAACAGGCTCTTGTGGGTGATGCGGGCATTGCCCGGCAGCGTCGTGGCGTCCACCGCGAAGCCGTGGTTCTGGCTGGTGATCATGACGCGGCCGCTCTCCAAGTCCTGCACCGGGTGGTTGGCGCCGTGGTGGCCGAACTTCATCTTGAGGGTCTTGGCGCCGATGGCAAGCGCCATCAACTGGTGGCCGAGACAGATGCCGAAGGTCGGGATGCGCTTGTCCAACACCGCGCGGATTGCGGCGATGGCGTAGTCGCAGGGCGCCGGGTCGCCCGGGCCGTTGGAGAGGAAGACGCCGTCCGGCTTGAGCGCGAGCACCGCGTCGACCGGCGTGCGTGCCGGCACCACGGTGATGCGACAGCCGCGCTCGGCGAGCATGCGAAGGATGTTGTGCTTGACGCCAAAGTCGTAGGCGACCACATGGAAACGCGGCACCGCCAGCGTGCCGAACCCACTGCCCAGCCGCCACTCGGTCTGCGTCCAGTCGTAGGGCTTGCTGCAACTCACCACCTGCGCCAGATCCATGCCTTCCAGCCCGGGAAACTCTCTCGCGCGCGCCAGCGCCTCGGCCTCGTCGATGCGGCCAGCCATGATGCAGCCGTTCTGCGCGCCGGAGTCGCGCAGGATGCGGGTCAGGCGGCGCGTGTCGATTCCGGCGATGCCCGGCGTGCCGGCATCGCGCAGGTAGTCGGTGAGGGTGCGCGTCGAGCGAAAGTTGGAGGTGCGCAGCGGCAGGTCACGGATGATCAGCGCGGCCGCGTGCACCGACTCGGACTCGGTGTCCTCAGGGTTGCTGCCGGTGTTACCGATGTGCGGGTAGGTCAGCGTCACCATCTGCCGACTGTAGGAGGGGTCGGTGAGGATCTCCTGGTAACCGGTCATCGCCGTGTTGAACACCACCTCGCCCACCGTCGCCGCCTCTGCCCCAATGGAGATGCCGCGAAACAGCGAACCGTTGGCAAGGGCAAGAAGGGCGGGGGTGGCTGCGGTCACAGGGGCTCGGCAGGTGTGTTTCCGGGGGCGCGGGGCGGTTTTCGGGGTGCGGATGTGACAAGCGGACACCGCTGGGGCGTCCGCTCGTTTACGCACCGAAATGATACGCGAGTCAGCCTACCCCGGGCAACGCTGCCGAGGCCTGCAGGAGGCAAAGCGAGGAGGCGTCAGCCCAGACCGAGCACGTCGCGCATGTCGTAGGCGCCGGCAGGCCGGTCCATGAGCCAGCAGGCAGCGCGCACCGCACCTTCGGCAAAGGTTGCACGGCTGGAGGCCTTGTGCGTGAGCTCGACGCGCTCGCCGGTGCCGGCGAACAGCACGGTGTGGTCGCCCACCACATCGCCGCCGCGCACCGTGGCAAAACCGATCGTCCTGGCGTCGCGCTCACCGGTGATGCCCTCGCGGCCATAAACGGCGCAGTCCTTGAGGTCGCGGCCAAGCGCATGGGCCACCGCCTCGCCGAGGCGCAGCGCGGTGCCGGAGGGCGCATCGACCTTGTGCCGGTGGTGCGCCTCGATCACCTCGACGTCGTAGCCGTCACCCAGCGCCCGCGCAGCGGTGTCGAGGAGGTTGATGAGCACGTTGATGCCGACACTGAAGTTGGGCGCGATGACCAGCGGTAGCTCGCCCGCGGCGTCGGCGATGGCGCGCTTGCCGACGTCATCGAAGCCGGTGGTGCCGATGACCGGGCGCACGCCGTGTTGCCGGCAGGCGGCGAGGTGCGCGAGCGTGCCCTCCGGCCGGGTGAAGTCGATCAGCACATCAGCGCCGGCCAGCGCCGCGAGGTCCGCAGTGATGGCGACACCGGTGTTGCGACCCACGGCGGCGCCGGCGTCCTGGCCGATGGCCGACGCGCCGGGCACCTCCAGCGCGACGGCGAGGCGCGCTTCGGGGTGGCCAGCCAGGCTCTCGACCAGCGCGCGGCCCATGCGGCCGGAGGCTCCCGCGACGGCGACGCGGATCATGGCCGCGCCGGCTTCGGGGGTGCGGCGGTCGCGGGTGTGTCGCTCAGGGGTGCATCGGCGCCAGGCGCGGGGGACGGCCGGCCGACCACGTCGCCCTCGAGGCGCAGCAGCCTGTCCTCGTCGAAGATGACGGTGAGACGGCGCGATTTGGTCGCCTTGTGGCCCTCGGTGAACAGGTACACGTAATCCCAGCGGTTGGCGTGAAACGCATCCTGCACCATCGGCGTGCCCAACACGAAGCGCACCTGACTGCGCGTCATGCCGGGCTTGAGCTTGGCCACCATCTCCTGGGTCAGCGCATTGCCTTGCTGCACATTGATGCGATAGGGCTTGAGCCCGGGCAGGTCATCGACCCCGGGCAGCTTCATGCTGCAAGCGGAGAGCGCGAGACAGGCGGGCAACAGCAGGGCCGGAAATGGGCGCATCATGGAGTCGGTCGGGGGCGACGTTGGGGGCTGCGTTATGATACCGCACGGCAACCTCAGGCCTCCAGGCGCCGCGCCATGACTTCCCCGGCAGACAACCTCAAGAGCATCGGCCTCAAGGCGACCCAGCCGCGTCTGCGCATCCTCGCCTTGTTCGAGCGCAGCGAGACCCGGCACCTCTCGGCGGAAGACGTCTACCGCGCCCTGCTGACCGAGAACATCGACGTCGGGCTGGCCACCGTGTACCGCGTGCTGACCCAGTTCGAGCAGGCCGGCGTGCTGATGCGCCACCACTTCGAAGGCGATCGCTCGGTGTTCGAACTCAACGAGGGTGGCCACCATGACCACCTCGTCTGCACCGACTGTGGTCAGGTGGTCGAGTTCTACGACGCCGAGATCGAGCGCCGCCAAGCCGAGATCGCCGCGCAACGCGGTTTTCGCATTCGCGAGCATGCGCTCTGCCTGTACGCCGAGTGCGTCCGCGAGGACTGCCCCGAACGCCGCCGTGCCACGCCCTGACGCGCATCGACCGGGATGAGCGTCGATGGCTGAAGAGAGCGATCTCGAACGCACCGAGGAGCCCACTCCAAAACGGCTGCAGGATGCCCGCGAGCGTGGCCAGGTGGCGCGCTCGCGCGAGCTCACCACCTTTGCCGGCCTGCTGGCGGGCGGAGCGCTGCTGCTGTTCGCCGGCGGCGGTCTGGCGGTCGCGCTTGGCGACCTGGTCACCCGCGGGCTGCGCTTCGACCGGCGTGAGGCCTTCGACACCCAAGCCGCCGTCACCCGTCTGCTCGAGCTCAACACCGACGCCGTGCTCGGCCTGCTGCCACTGATGACGGCGGTGCTGGTCATCGTGGTGCTGGCATCGCTGCTGTTGTCGGGCTGGGTGTTCAGCGCCGAACCCCTGACACCGCAGCCGTCGCGGCTCAACCCGTTCACCGGCATCGCGCGCATTTTCTCGGTAGTCGGTCTGGTGGAACTGCTCAAGTCGGTGGTCAAGACCGTGTTCATCGGCGCGGTGGCCTTCTGGTTCCTCTGGACCCACGCCGCCGAATGGCTGCAACTGGCCGACGGCGATCTGGGCAGCTCGGTGGTGGGCGGCATGCGCCGCATCGGCGAGGGCATGCTCTGGGTGGTCGGCGCGCTGGCGCTGGTGGTGCTCATCGACGTGCCGTTCCAGGTCTGGAACTTCCGCAAGGAACTGCGCATGACCAAGGAGGAGGTGCGGCGCGAGACGCGCGAGAGCGAGGGCGACCCGCAGATCAAGGCGCGCATCCGCCAGTTGCAGCGCGCCGCGGCACGCCGCCGCATGATGGCCAACGTGCCCAAGGCCACGGTGGTCATCACCAATCCGCAGCACTACGCGGTGGCACTGCGCTACGAAGGCGGCGCCAGCGCCGCGCCGCGCCTGCTGGCCAAGGGCATCGACCTGATCGCGCTGCGCATCCGCGAGATCGCCGCGGAGAACGACATCCCGATCCTCGAGGCGCCACCGCTGGCGCGCGCGGTCTACGCCCACACCGAACTCGAGCAGGAGATTCCCGCCGAGCTCTACACGGCGGTGGCCGAGGTGCTGGCGTGGGTCTATGCGCTGGATCAGCAACGCGGCGACATCGCGCCGCCCACCGGCATCGCCGTGCCACCCGGCATGGACCCGCTGGCGGACGGACCTGCGGCAGCGGCACCGCGCGGCGCACGCGGACCCCGCACAGCCGGCGGCATGGCCGGCGCGCAGGGGGCCGGCGGTGCCGGCGGTGGCAGCGCCGGGATGGTGGCCGGCGTGGGTGGCATTGACGCATGAACGCGCGCGTCGCCACACCGCTGCTGGTCGTGCTGATCCTGGCGATGATGGTGCTGCCGCTGCCGCCAGTGGCGCTCGATGTGCTGTTCACCTTCAACATCGCGCTGTCGATGATCATCCTGCTGGTGGCGCTCTACACCTTGCGGCCGCTGGATTTCTCGGTGTTCCCGACCATGCTGCTGCTCACCGCGCTGCTGCGACTCTCGCTCAATGTCGCCTCGACGCGCGTGGTGCTGATGGCCGGCCACACCGGCGCCGACGCCGCCGGACGCGTGATCGAGGCCTTCGGCAACTTCGTGGTGGGCGGCAACTACGCGGTCGGCATCGTCGTCTTCGTCATCCTCGTCATCATCAATTTCGTTGTCATCACCAAGGGCGCCGGGCGCATCGCCGAAGTGAGCGCGCGCTTCACCCTCGACGCGATGCCCGGCAAGCAGATGGCCATCGACGCCGACCTCAACAGCGGCCTGATCGGCGAGGCCGAGGCGCGGCGCCGGCGTCAGGAGATCGCGCAGGAGGCCGATTTCTTCGGCTCGATGGACGGCGCCAGCAAGTTCGTGCGCGGCGACGCCATCGCCGGCATCCTGATCATGGTCATCAACATCGTCGGCGGGCTGCTCATCGGTACACTGCAACACGATCTGTCGTTCGGTCAGGCGGCGCAGAACTACACCCTGCTCACCATCGGCGACGGCCTCGTGGCGCAGATCCCGGCGCTGATCATCAGCACGGCGGCAGGCATTGTGGTGGCGCGGGTCGGCTCCGACCGCGAACTCGGCGACGAGGTGGTCGGCCAGGTCTTCGACAGGCCGCGCGTGCTCTACACCACCGCCGGCATCCTCACCGCGCTCGGGCTCATCCCCGGCATGCCGAACATGGTCTTTCTGCTGATGGGCGCCGGTATCGCCGCGCTGGCGCGCGCCATCGAAAAGCGCCCGCCACCGGCAGAGGCGGCATCGGCCGAAACCGAGCCGCTCGACAGCGGCGAGGTGACTTGGGAGGACGTGGCGCCGGTCGACATGCTGGCGCTCGAGGTGGGTTACCGCCTCATCCCGCTGGTCGACCGGGCGCAGGATGGCGAACTGCTGCGGCGCATCCGCGCCTTGCGCAAGAAGTTCGCCGGCGAACTGGGTTTCCTCATCCCGCCGGTGCACATCCGCGACAACCTGCAGCTCAAGCCCAACGCCTACCGCATCCTGCTCAAGGGTGTGGAGGTGGCGTCCGGCGACATCCAGGTCGGCCAGCATCTGGCGATCAACCCGGGCAAGGTGCTCGGCCCGATCGAGGGCATGGCCACCACCGACCCGAGCTTTGGGCTGCCGGCGACCTGGGTGGCGAGCGAGAACCGCGAGCAGGCGCAGCTGCTCGGCTACACCGTGGTGGATGCCAGCACGGTGGTCGCCACCCACCTCTCCAACGTCATCCAGCGCCATGCTTCGGAACTGCTCGGCCGCGAGGAAGTGCAGGGCCTGCTCGACCATCTGGCAAGAACGGCGCCGAAGCTGGTCGAGGATCTGGTGCCGAAGACCATCAGTCTGGGCTTGCTGCGGCAGGTGCTGCAGGGCTTGCTCGACGAAGGCGTACCCCTGCGCGACATCCGCTCGATCATCAGCATCGTCAGCGAGACCGCCAAACCGGACAGCACTGCAACCAGTCTGGTGGAGACGGTGCGGGTCGGGCTGCGCCGCGCCATCGTCAGCGAACTGGCCCCGGACAGCAGCGAGATCGGCGTGCTTGCCCTCGACCCCAAGCTCGAACAACTGCTGATGCAGGCGGCTGGCAACCGCAGCGGACAGGAGGAGGCCGGCCTTGAACCGGGGCTCGCCGAAGGCCTGCTGCGCCGCGCCGGAGAACTCGCGCAGGCGCGTGAAGCGGTGGGCCAGACGCCAGTGCTGCTGGTGCCGGCGCCGCTGCGGCAACTGCTGTCGCGCTTCCTGCGGCGCTCGCTGCCGCAGCTTCGGGTGCTTTCGCACAACGAAATCCCGGACAATAGGACGGTCCGTATCGTGGCCACCCTCGGCGCCCAGGCATGATCGTCCGCAAGTTCGTTGCCAGCAACACGCGCGAGGCCCTGCGCCTGGTCCGGGACACGCTCGGCTCCGATGCCATCATCCTCTCCAACCGCACCATCGACGGCGAGATCGAGGTGATGGCGGTGGCCGAAGCCGATTTCGACGGCAGCATGCCGGTGGTCAAGACGGCGCCTCCGGCGGTTCAGCCCCCGGCCGCGCCGGCGGCCGCGCTGCAGGCGCCGCCGTGGATGGCGCCGGGCCAAGCGCCGGCGCGCGGCGAAGCCCAGGTGTTTCGCAACGCCCGGGTGCGGCCCGCGCGTCTGCGGCCGGCGGCGGCGGTCGAACGCGAGGTGGCACCGGCGCCGTCCCCACCGTCGGTGCCCGAGGGCGTGGTCGCCGACCTGCTGGGCGAGGTTCGCTCGCTCAAGCAACTGGTCGAGAGCCAGCTCTCCGGCTTTGCCTGGGGCGAGGTGGCGCGGCAGAACCCGGCCCGCGCCGAGGCGCTACGACAGTGGCTGGCGGCGGGTTTCAGCCCGGCGCTGGGCCGCGCCTGGCTCGACGAGCAAGCCCCGGGGCTGGCGCCGACCGCCCTCTGCGCGGCGCTGCGCCTGCGGCTGCACCGCGAGTTGCAGGGCCATGTGGTCGAGTCCGACCTGGTCGAGGAGACCGGCACCTATGCCCTGGTCGGGCCCACCGGTGTCGGCAAGACCACCACCGTGGCCAAGATCGGCGCGCGCTGCGCCATGCGCCACAGTTCGCAACAGGTGGCCTTCGTCACCACCGACAGCTACCGCGTCGGCGCCGAAGACCAGTTGCGCGTCTACGCCAAGTTGCTGGGCGCGCCGGTGTTCGCCGCGCGCGACGGCGCCGAACTCGACGTCACCCTTGAGGACATCCGGCGGCGGCGTCTGGTACTGGTCGACACCATCGGCATGGGCCAGCGCGACCAGCGCCTCGCCGACCAGCTACAGCTGCTGACCAGTGCCGGTCATGGCGTGCGGCGCATTCTGGTGATCGCCGCCAACACCCAGCTCAGCACCCTCGAGGACGTCGTCAAGCGGTACGGGGAAGGCGGCCTCGACGGTTGCATCCTGACCAAGATCGATGAGGCGGTGCGGCTCGGCGAGGTGCTCGACGTGGTGGTGCGCCACCGCCTGCCGGTGCACTACCTGAGCAACGGCCAGCGCGTGCCGGAGGACCTGCACCGTCCCAACCCGCTGTATCTCGCCGACCGCGCTTTCCGTGCCGTCGGCCGTCTGCCGCCATTCGAGGGCGCGGAGCGCGACGAGCTAGCGCTCTACACCGCCGCGCTGGAAACCCGCATCAACGCCCCGGATCCGCTGTGAGCGCATCGGTGCGCGATCAGGCCGAGGGCTTGCGGCGACTGGTGAATGTGCGCGCGGTGCGCTGCGTCGGTGTGCTCGGCCCACGCGACCTCGACCTCGACCTGGTCGCCGACGCCCTTGCCGACGCCTGGCAGCAGCGTGGCCGTTCGGTTCTGGTGGTCGAACTGCGGCCGACGTCCGCAGCCGGGAGGGCCGGCGCGCCCGGTGTTGCCAGGGCGATGCCAGCGGCGCAGGACGACCTGTCGGGCTGGCTCGCCGCATTGCCGTCGGCGGATGTGGTGCTCGGCCTGCTCGACCCGATGGAGCGAGCCTGGCCCTGCCTGGGCTTCGACGAATTCGTGATGGTGGCCTCGGGCCGTCCCGATCACCTGACGCGCGCCTACGCCCAACTCAAGACGCTGTCGGCCACCAGCGGCCGCAGCAGCTGCCACGTCCTGTTCTCGCGCACTGCGGAGTCGGCCGCGCTGCTGCCGATGCAGAACATCCAGCAAACCGCCCGCCGCTTTCTGGGATGCGTGCCGGAGGCGCTGGGCTGCATGCCCGACGACGCCATCCTGCACCAATCGGCGCAGCAGGGTCTGAGCGCGGTCGAAGCCCACCCGCGCGCACCGGCGGTACGGGCGATTCGTCTGGCGGTGGAGCGTCTGGACAGCATGGCGCCGCGCACCACCGACTGGTCAGCCTGGCTGCAGCGTCTGACGCGCGCCGCCGGACAAGCCGGTCGGGCACCGGCCTGAACGCGACGGCCATGGACCGCGACAGCGAACAGAGGGTGATGGCCCATGCGCAACTGGTCAAGCGCATTGCCTACCATTTCATGGCGCGTTTGCCATCCAGCGTGCAGGTCGACGACCTGATCCAGGTCGGGCTGATCGGCCTGATGGACGCCGCGGAGAATTTCGACGACACCCAGGGCGCCCAGTTCGAGACCTATGCCGCGCAGCGCATCCGTGGCGCCATCCTCGACGAGTTGCGCCACGCCGACTGGCTGCCGCGCAGCGTGCGCCGCAACATGCGGCAGATCGAGGCCGCGCACAGCCGGCTCGAGCAGCTCCTCGGGCGCACGCCCACCGAGCGCGAGCTGGCCGAGACGCTGGACATCCCGCTGGACCAGTACCAGCAACAGCTGGCCGACGCGCGCGGCGCGCAGCTGCTCTACTACGAGGATTTCCACGACAGCGACGAGGCGCACTTTCTTGACGGCTACGCCGGCGAGGGCCAGCCGACGCCGGTCAGCGTGCTCGAGGACGCGCGTTTCCGCGAGAGCCTGATCGCCGCCATCGAGCAGCTGCCCGAACGCGAGAAGCTCATCATGGGCCTCTACTACGAGCAGGAACTTAACCTCAAGGAGATTGGCGAAGTGCTCGGTGTATCCGAGTCACGCGTCTGCCAGTTGCACAGCCAGGCCGTGGCGCGCCTGCGCAGCCGCCTGCGCGACTGGACGCAAGCGGCTTAACGCTTCTTGCGGGCCTGCTCAACCAGATAATCGACCACTTCGAACATCTGGTCAGCACCACCGGCCATCGACGGCGACGTCATGTACTTGCCGGCCACCACCAGCGACGGCACGCTCGTCAGCCCGAAATTGACGTTCATCTGGCGCGCCGCCTGCACCTTGCTCTGCACGCCGAAGGAGCGATAGGCATCGCCGACCTTGGCGCTGTCGGCACCCTGCTTGCCGACCCACTGCAGGAACGTCTTCTCGTCGTCGAGGTTGAACTTTTCGAGGTGGATGGCATTGAAAATCTTGGCGTGCAGGTCGGTGCCGGTGGCGTCCAGCGCGTAGAAGGCCTTGGCCATCGGCTGCCAGTGGGCTGCAAGCACCGCCGGCACGCGGCGGAACTGCACGTCCTTGGGCTGGTTTGCCAGCCAAGCGGCGAGCTTGGGCTCCAGCGCGAAGCAATGCGGGCAGCCGTACCAGAAAAACTCGGTGACCTCGATCTTGCCGCTGCCGGCGGCCTGCGCCTGCGGCAAGGGTACGGCAACGTAATCCTTGCCCTCGACCGGGGCGGCCGTGGCGGCGCCGGCAAGGAACAAGGTGGCCATCAGGGTCAGGTGGCCGACGAGGCGTTGCAAGACGATCATGGGAATCCTCACGGGGGGTTGGCGGCCTCGGGCCGCATCGGGATGCTGTCGATGCCGTTGCGCTTGAGAAACTCGCGGGCGCGCTCAAGTTCCGCCTGCGTGGCGAAAGGCCCGACGCGGATGCGGTACAGCAGCCCGCTGCCGCCGGGCAGTGGCTGCACGGTCGCTGTCTGGCCGAGCAGGTTGAGCCGGGCCTTGCGGTCCTCGGCCTCGACCGGATTGCGAAAGGCACCGGCCTGCAGGTAGTAGCCGAACGGCAGGCTGATGCGCGGCGCAGACCCGTCTGCCGCGGCTGAGCGCTCCGGCCGCAACTCGCCGGCGTCCGGGCGCGACAGGTCGGCCGGCGCCGGCGCGACGCCTTGGTCCGGCGTGCCGATGTCGAGACCGTCGTCGGGCAGTGCTCCAGCGTCGCCGGGACCGGTGACCGGTGCTGCCGGCGGCGTCTTCAGCGGGGGCAGTTCGACGGGCACCTCGCGCTCGCTGAACGGCGAACCGCGCACGTTGAGCCAGACCGCCACGGCGAGCGCCGAGCCGATGCCAAACAGCACACCGATGAAGAAGCCGGCAAAAAAGCCGCCACGCCCTCGCGCGGCGGGCGGGTCGGGCGTGGCGGGCGCGGAGGGCTTGTGCCGCGCCACCGCTACATCCGCTCCGGGGCGCTCACGCCCAGCAATGCGAGGCCGTTGGCGATGACCTGGCGAGTGGCGGCGGCCAGCGCCAGACGTGCGGTGCGCAGCGCCGCGTCGTCGACCAGGAACTGGCTGGCGTTGTACCAGCTGTGGAAGTCGGCGGCGAGGTCCTTGAGGTAGAACGCGACGCTGTGCGGCGCGAGGTCCGCCGCCGCGTCGGCGACCATCTGCGGGAAGGCCTCGAGGCGGTTGATCACGGCGCGCTCGTGCTCGCTGGCCAGTGGCGCGAGGCCGGCCTGCGCCAGCGCAGCGGCATCGCCGCCCCATTGTTCCAAAACGCTGCAGATGCGCGCGTGCGCATACTGGATGTAATAGACCGGGTTGTCGTTGGTCTGCGCGCGGGCCAGGTCGATGTCGAACACCAGTTGCGAGTCGGCGCGCCGCGCCGCGAGGAAGTAACGCGTCGCATCCGCACCGACCTCGTCGATGAGATCGCGCAGGGTCACGTAGCTGCCAGCGCGTTTGGAGATCTTGACCTCCTCGCCGCCGCGCATCACCGTCACCATCTGGTGCAGCACGTAGTCCGGCCAACCGGTTGGAATGCCGATACCGAGCGCCTGCAGGCCGGCGCGCACGCGGGTGATGGTGCTGTGGTGGTCGGCGCCCTGCTCGTTGATGACCCGCTCGAAGCCACGATGCCACTTGGCGGCGTGGTAGGCCACGTCCGGCACGAAATAGGTGTAGCCGCCTTCACGCTTGCGCATGACGCGGTCCTTGTCATCGCCGAAGGACGTGGTCCGCAGCCACAGCGCGCCGTCTTCCTCGAAAGTGTGGCCGGAATCGACCAGCGCCTGCACGGTGCGCTCGACCGAGCCGTCGGCGTAGAGCGCCGACTCCAGGCTGAACACGTCGAAGCGCACGCCGAAGGCCTTGAGGTCGAGGTCCTGCTCGTGGCGCAACCAGGCCACGGCGAAGTGGCGGACCGCCTCGGCATCGTCCGGGTCGCCGGCGCCGACCACGTGCTGGTCCTCGGCATCGACTTTCTCGCGGGCCATGTAGGCGCGCGCCACTTCGACGATGTAGTCGCCGCGGTAGCCGTCGGCCGGCCAAGAGGCGTGGTCGGGGCCGAGACCGCGCGCCCGCGCCTGCACCGAGAGGGTGAGGTTGTCGATCTGCGCGCCGGCGTCGTTGTAATAGAACTCGCGCGTCACCGCCCAGCCGGTGGCCTCAAGCAGGCGGCACAGGCAGTCGCCCACCGCCGCGCCGCGGCCATGGCCCACATGCAGCGGCCCGGTCGGGTTGGCCGAGACGAACTCGACCTGGACCTTGCGGCCCTGCCCCGCTTGCGAGCGGCCGAATGCGCGACCGGCGCTCAGCACCGCGTGGACCACGCCGTTGCGCGCGGCCGCGTCGACAAACAGATTGATGAAGCCGGGCCCGGCCACCTCGGCGCGCGCGACCAGCCCCGGCGCGGCCAGCGCGTCAACCAGCGCCTGCGCCAGTTCGCGCGGGTTGCGCTTGAGCGGCTTGGCCAGCACCAGCGCGATGTTGCAGGCGAAGTCGCCGTGGCCAGCTTGGCGCGGCCGCTCGAGGACTGGCGTGGCACCCCCGGCTTCGAGCCCCGCCGCCGCTACGGCGTGGGCCAGCGCGTCGGCCAGACGCTGCCGGAGATCGGGAGTGGAGGACATGGCGGCATTGCAAAAAAGAGGGGCGGATTATAACCGCCCCGCAACGGCGGCCGGCCCGGTCGGCCGACCACCGCAATAGCCTGCGCCGGGGGAGCGCAGGCCGGAGAGACTTGCCTTAAAACGCAGTCCAGACGTAGCCGAACAGGGTGTTGTTGCCGTGCGCGTACGATCCGCCTTCCCCATCGAGGCGTTGGAAGTTGATGTACTGGAGACCGACGCGGACATTGGCCCACGGCGCCATCCACGAGTCTTCCTTGCCCAGCGGCGTCCAGCTCAACTCGGTGATGAAGCCGCGGCTGTTGGGCGACTTGGTCGGATCGGCGGTGTAGAGGCCGATCGAGTCGCCGGTGGTCGAGAAGTAGCCTAGTGAGAGGCCGTAGGTGTTGCGATAGAAGTAGGAGGCGTTGGCCTTGAACTCGTTGAGATGGCCGCGTTCGCCCTGCGACGAGGCGGTCTCGCGCACGTAACTGGTGTTGAGTGTGCCGATGTGCTCGCGGCCGCCGAGGTACTGGTACATGGCATCGACGCCAATGTCGTGGAAGTTGCCTACCGTGGCCGGATCCACAGCCCCCCGCGAGTGCAACCCGCCGTTCATGCCGAACAGCCCGACAGCGAAGGCCTGCCGTTTGAGGTCACGGAAGTAGGCGGTGCGCCAGTAGATCGTTCCGTCACCGAGCCGGCCGGGGTCGCTGTCCTTGCCCTCGCCCAGCGCGACCTGCGTTCGCGGCGCAAGCGTGCGGTAGGTGCCGACCTCGGCGTAGATCGAGTTGTCGAGAAATCCGTAAAGGGTCAGACCGCCGACCGTGTGCTCCAAGCCGCGTCCGCCACCGATCAGCGATGCCGCACTGGGTCCGCCCGCCAACTCCGAGCCGGTGTAGGGGAAGCCCCACACGGTGAGCGTGTTGAACGGGTCCTGCACGGTCGGGTTGTTGTTGAAACTCAGGCCGTAGACGAGCTCCTTGCCGCCCACGCTGCGGGCATCGACCAGGCGCAGGTCGGTGTGGTCGAGGCCCCATTCGTGGCCGATGCCATCCCAGGTCGCCTGCACGAAGCCGCCGATGTGGTCGTTGACGCGGCCGGCGGCAAAGATCGAGGCCTCGTTGAGGCGGTCGCTATTGACCTTGTCGACCTCGGCAGTCTTGGAGCCGCGCACTTTGGTGTAGCCGGCGATGGCATGCGCCGACATCGGCATCCAGGTGCTTGAGCCGTCCCAGTCGGTATAGCCGCCGATCTTGAACTTCATGCCGTTCGGCGTGAGTTGCGGGCCGAAGGCGCCGATGTGGCAAGCGGTGCAGGCCTGCCCGGTCTGACGGGCGAAGCTCGGCAGGGCGTGCGCGGGGGATGCCCATGCCAGCAACGCGGCGCAGGCGGCGAACAGGCGCAGGAGGGTGTGAAGGGTTCGCATGGGTGTCTCGCGGAGGGTGATGCGTGGCCGGCCAGAGCCGGACGGATTCGGGCGGATGGCGTGGCGGGCCGCGCTCACTTGACGGACAGCAGGTAGGCGATCACGTCGGCACGGTCCTTCTCGTCATCGAGGCCGTCGTACTTCATCTTTCCGCCCGGCACGACCTTCTTGGGGCGGGTGATGTAGGCGTCGATCTTTTCCGGGCTCCAGGTGATGTCGCTGGCCTTCATGGCGTCGGAATAGGCAAAGCCGGCCACAGTGGCGGCCTTGCGGCCGTTGACGCCGTTCAGGCTCGGCCCCTTCTTGTTCTTGCCGGCGGTCAGGCTGTGGCAGTCGGAGCACTCGCCAGCAAAGACCTTCTCGCCTTTGGCCGGGTCGCCGTTGGCATGGGCCACAAACGGGGTGACCGCCAGTGCGCTTGCGGCAAAGACGGCCGCAGCAAGGCTTCGTGAGTTTGGGAAGTGCATCATTGGTCCTCTCTTGGATGTGGTGTCGGCACGGGCTCAGGAACCACCCACCACATCGGCGGGCTCGAGGCCGCCAGGGGGTTCCTTGTGGGCGATGCCGTAGTGGCAGTCGATGCAGGTCTTGCCGTCCTTGCCGATCTTCTGGTGCTGCTTGCGCGCGGTCGGGCCCTGCGCCTCAGGATCCATCGCCCTGACGTCGTGGCAGTGGCGGCACTCGGCCGAATCGGTCGCCTTCATGTGGCGCCAGACCTGCTTGGCCATTTCGAGGCGGTGCGCCTCGAATTTCTCGGGCGTGTCGATCTCGCCGGTGAAGTGCGACCAGACGTCCTTGGCGGCGCCGATCTTGCGCAGCGTCAGCCCGACCGGGTCGTGCGGCACATGGCAGTCGGAGCAACCGGCCTTGACCCCGGCGGCATTGCGCGCGTGGATGGTGTCCTTGTATTCGGCGTAGTTGTGGTCGCGCATCTCGTGGCACGAGGTGCAGAACTCGACGCTGCTGGTGGCATGGACGCCCCACTGCATGCCGGCGAACACGGCACCGCCGGCGAGAAAAAAACCCGCCAACCCAATCACGCCGAGCGTGAACCGTCGCCGCAACAGACCCATCGCAATCCCGGAACGAGAGATATCCGACTGGATTGGAACTGCCTGAACCCTTCAAAAGCCTGACAGGGCAAAGGGTCCATCAGGCTGGACGCGTTGTGACGGCGAGGCCGCGGGGTGAATCGCCCTCAAGCGGGCAGATGGATGACGAAACAGGCGCCGCCCATCGGTGCGGGCTCAAAATCGACGCGGCCGCCGTGCGCCTCGGCCGCAGCGCGGACGATGGCCAAGCCCAGCCCGCTGCCAGGCACAGGCGTGTCACCACGTCGGAAGCGCTCGAACAGACTGCTGCGGTCCTTCTCGTCGACGCCGCAGCCATCATCCTCGACCAGCAGCAGCGCTTCGGCGTGGTCAGCGTGGCAGGCAATGGTCACGCGGGTGGCACCCACCGCATGCAACAGGGCGTTTTCGACCAGATTGAGCAGCGCCTCGCGCAGCAGCCAGCGCACGCCGCGAATGCGCTCGCAGCCGATATCAAAGCCGAGATCGATGCCGCGAGCCAGCGCGCGGTCGAGGCACTGGTCGGCGACGCTGGTGAGCAGGGCCGACACGTCCACCGCCGCGGCTTGCGGTCCGCCCTCCACGGCATCGCGGGCGCGCGCCAGCGCGAGCATCTGGTGGGTGGTGTGGGTCAGTTCGCGGCTGCTGTCGATGACCTCGCCGAGCCGCCGGGCGGTGTCCGGGTCAGCCCCGCGCGCGGCGAGCTCGAGCCGGGTGCGCAGCGTCGCCAGCGGTGTGCGCAACTGGTGGGCAGCCGCTGAGAGAAAGGCCTGTTCGTCGGCGTGAACCTTCTCTAGCCGGCCGAGCAGGCGGTTGATCGCCTCGACCAGACCACCGGCCTCGCTCGGCAGCCCCCGCAGCGAGAGTGGGCGCAGGTCGTCGGGTTTGCGCGCATCGACGGCACGCCCAAGGCGCATCAGCGGGTCCATGACCCAGCCGGTGGCAAGTGACAGGACCAGCGAGAGCAGGAGGAAGACCAGGATATTGACGTAGACGACGTTGCCGAGGATGTCGCTGGCGATCTGGTTGCGCTTGCCCATGGTCTCGGCCACGACCACGCGCAAACCCGGCGCGTCGCGCACGGACAAGGTCACCAAGCGCCACGGCTGGCCGTCGATGCGCGCGTCGGCGAACACCGGGACGGCCACTCGCGGCGGCGCGGCGTAAGCCTCGAGGCCCTCGGCACCGGCCAGCAACTGCCCATCGCCGTCGATCACCGCAAAACGGACACTGTCGTCTGCGTCCGAATGCGCGACACGCATGCCGATGTCGCGGGCTGTCGCCGCGACGCGGGCTGCATCGCCGGCGACCGGGACCAGCGCGTCCGCAAGCACATCGGCGAGGTCGGCGATGGCGTGGTCGTAACCCTCGTTGGCGAGGCGCACGGCATCGCGGTAGTCGAGCACGGCACTGGCTGGCACGCCCACCGCCAGACACAGCAGGATCACCAGCATCAAGCGCAGGCGCAGACTCGCCAGCCCGCCGCGCGGGGCACCACGCAACTCAGGCGTCGGCATCGTCGTCTTCGAGGCGGTAACCGAGACCGCGCACGGTACGAATCATGCGGCCGTCCTCGCCGAGTTTGGCGCGCAGGCGCGAGACATAGATCTCGATGGCGTTGCCGGTGATCTCGCGCTCCCAAGTGCCCATGGCGGCGACCAGCGCGTCCTTGGACAGGATGCCGGGTGCCGCCATCGCCAGAGTGCGCAGCAGGCGCCATTCGCTGGGAGTAAGGTCGAGCGGCTCACCCCGCAGCCGCGCGTCCTGGCGCTGCAGATCGATCTCCAGGACGCCCATGGACAGGCGCGCCGCACGCAGCGCGTTGTCACGCCGCACCAGCGCACGCACGCGCGCCATGAACTCCGCCAGGTCAAAGGGCTTGACCAGATAGTCATCGGCGCCCTCGTCGAGGCCACGGACACGGTCCGCCAGGCCATCGCGCGCGGTGACGATGAGCACCGGCGTGCCGATTCGCCGGCCACGTACGGCGCGCACCAGGTCGAGGCCGTTGCCGTCGGGAAGACCGAGGTCGACCACCAGCAGCGAGTAGTCACCGCTGCGCGCACTGATGATCGCCGGGTCCAACCGCGCAATGCGGTCAACGCCAAAGTTCTGTGCCTCGAGGGCCTCGGTCATCGCCGCAGCGAGACCGGCATCGTCCTCGACCAGCAGAACTCTCACGGGTCAGCCGGTCACGCGTCGGCCGGCGGCAAAACGACGGCGTGCCGTCGCAGGTCGTCGAGGCTCAGGTAGGCCAATGCCGAAAAGTGCGTCGCTTCGAGGATCACCGGCGGGGCGACGTCGGCCTCGAGCGCCTCCTTCCAGCGCGCCGCGCAGAGGCACCAGCGGTCGCCCGGGCGCAGGCCGGGAAAGCCATAGTGCGGCATGGGCGTGACCAGATCGTTGCCCTGCGCGACCGAGAAGCGCAAAAACTCGTCGGTGACCACCGCGCAGACCACGTGCAAGCCGACGTCGCCGGGCCCGGTGCGGCAGCAGCCGTCACGAAAGAAACCGGTGACCGGCTTGAGGCCACAAGGCTCGAGCTCTCCACCCAGCACGTTGACCTGGCTGGAGGCGGGGTTTTCGGAAGGCGTCTGACTCATCGGGTTCGGTCTGCGGGTGGGGTGAAAAGGGCCCTCATTGTAGAATCGTCCGACGCCGCAAGACCCATTCCCGCTACCGAGACCTGCATGCCGCAACCGCGCTTTGTCCACCTGCGACTGCACAGCGAATACTCGGTGAGCGACGGCACCACGCGCGTCGATGATGCAGTGGCGGCGGCACGCGCCGACGGCCAGCCGGCGCTGGCCCTGACCGACCTCGGCAATCTGTTTGGTCTGGTCAAGTTCTACAACGCCGCGCGCGGCGCTGGCGTCAAGCCGATCTGCGGCGCCGAGCTGTGGCTGGCCGGCGCGGGCGATGCCGAGCCTTCACGCATGCTGTGGCTGGTGCGCGACCACGGGGGTTACCTCGCGCTGTGCAGGCTCATGACGCGAGCCTATCGCGAAGGCATGCAGCGCGGCCGCGCCGTGCTTCGGCGCGACTGGTTCGACGCCGAAGACTGCAGGGGCCTGATCCTGCTCTGCGGCGCCCGCCACGGCGAGATCGGCCGGGCGCTGCTCGGCGGGCATGCAGATGCGGCGGAGGCGCTGGCCCGGGCGTGGGCGGCGCGCTTTCCCGGCGCGTTCTACCTCGAGGCCCAGCGCGACGGCTCGCCCGAATCCGAGACGCACACCCGCGCGGCGGCACGTCTGGCGAGCATGCTGGGTCTGCCGCTGGTTGCCACCCACCCGGTGCAGTTCCTCGCTCCGGCCGACTTCAAGGCACACGAGGCGCGCGTCTGCATCGCCGAGGGCTATGCGCTGGCCGACCGTCGTCGGCCGCGGCCCTACACACCGCAGCAGTACTTCGCCAGCCAGGCCGAGATGGCCGAGCGCTTCGCCGACCTGCCGCAGGCGCTGGAGAACGCGGTCGAGATCGCGCGGCGCTGCAACCTCACGCTCACGCTGGGCAAGTCGCGTCTACCGCTGTTCCCCACGCCCGATGGCGTGACCTTGGACGACCACCTGGTCGCCGAATCCGAGGCCGGTCTGGAGCGGCGCCTGACGCAACTCTACGCAGACCCGCAGCAGCGCGAGGCGGAGCGGCCGCGCTACCGCGAGCGCCTCGGCTTCGAGTGTCGGACCATCATCCAGATGGGCTTTCCGGGCTACTTCCTGATCGTTGCCGACTTCATCAACTGGGCCAAGAACAACGGCGTGCCGGTCGGCCCCGGACGCGGCTCCGGCGCCGGCTCGCTGGTGGCCTACAGCCTCGGCATCACCGACCTCGATCCGCTCCGATACGACCTGCTGTTCGAGCGCTTCCTCAACCCGGAGCGGGTGTCCATGCCTGACTTCGACATCGACTTTTGTCAGGAAGGCCGCGACCGCGTCATCGATTACGTGCGCGGCAAATATGGCGAGGAATCGGTGTCGCAGATCGTCACCTTTGGCACCATGGCGGCGCGGGCCGTGCTGCGCGACGTCGGCCGCGTGCTGGAATGGGGCTATAACCGCACCGACGAGCTGGTCAAGCTGGTGCCCAACCCGCCGGGCAAGGCGGTGACGCTGCGCCGCCGCAGCGACCCGGACGACAAGCAGACCGTCTACGCCCGCGAGGAGTCGCCCGAACTCGAGGCGCGCGAAGCGCAGGACGAGGAGACCGCGCAGCTGCTGGCGCTGGCCGAGCAGCTCGAAGGCACCATCCGCAACGTCGGCATGCATGCCGGCGGCGTGCTCATCGCGCCGGGCCGGCTGACCGACTTCTGCCCGCTGTACATCGCCGAGGGCAGCGGCCCGGTGAGCCAGTTCGACAAGGACGACGTGGAGGCGGCCGGGCTGGTCAAGTTCGACTTCCTCGGGCTGACCACGCTGACCATTCTCGCCGCCGCCGAGAAGTACGTGCGCGAGATGCCGCCCGAGCAGGGTGGCGATGCCGGCTTCGACCTGCGGCAGATCCCGCTCGACGACCGCGCCACCTTCGAACTGCTGGCCGGCGCCAACACCACCGCCGTGTTCCAGCTTGAATCGCGCGGCATGAAGGACATGCTCAAGCGCGCCAGACCGGACCGCTTCGAGGACATCATTGCGCTGGTGGCGCTCTACCGACCCGGGCCGATGGACCTCATCCCGGATTTCATTGAGCGCAAGCACGGCAAACAACGCGTCGAATACCTCGACGAGCGCCTGCGGCCGATTCTCGGCGAGACCTACGGCATCATGGTTTACCAGGAACAGGTGATGCAGATCGCGCAGGTGATCGGCGGCTACTCGCTGGGCGGCGCCGACCTCTTGCGCCGCGCCATGGGCAAGAAGAAACCCGAGGAGATGGCCGCGCACCGCGTCACATTCACCGAGGGCGCAGCGAAGAACGGCGTGCCGGCGGCACGCGCAACGCAGTTGTTCGATTTGATGGAACGCTTTGCCGGCTACGGCTTCAACAAGTCGCACGCGGCGGCTTATGCGCTGGTGGCCTACCAGACCGCCTGGATGAAGGCGCACCACCCGGCCGCCTTTGCCGCTGCCAACATGAGTTCGGCGATGGACGACACCGACAAGCTGCGGGTGTTCTTCGAGGACGCCAAGCAGAACGGCATCGCCGTCTTGCCGCCCGACGTCAACGCGTCGGACTACCGCTTCGTGCCGGTCAGCCGCGAGCAGGTGCGCTACGGGGTGGGCGGCATCAAGGGCGTGGGCGAGGGCGCGATCCTGAGCTTGGTGGCGGCGCGCCAGGCCGATGGCGGCTTCGCCAGTCTGTTCGACTTCTGCCTGCGCGTGGACCGGCGCCTGGCCAACCGCAAGACCGTCGAGGCGCTGATCCGCGGCGGCGCGCTCGACACGCTGCACCCGGAGCGGGCGGCCATGCTCGCCTCGGTCGGGCTGGCCATGGAGGCGGCGCAGCAGGCCGAGGCCCACGCCAATCAGGTGAGCCTGTTCGGCGACGACCCGGTGGCCGTGGCGTCCCCGCAACTGGTCGCCTGCGCGCCGTGGTCTGAGGAAGAGCGGCTTGCTGCCGAGAAGGCGGTGCTCGGGCTCTACCTGTCGGGGCACCCCTTCGAGGCGGCGTGGCCGCAGTTGCAGGCGTTTGTCCGCGCTCGCCTGCGCGAGCTGCAGCCCGCGCGCGAAACGCAGGTGCTGGCCGGCATCGTCACCGGCTTGCGCATGCTCTCGGGCGCACGCGGCCGGCGCGGCGTTCTGCTGCTCGACGACAACACGGCGGTGGTCGAGGTGACCGTGTTCGGCGAGACACTCGAGGTCAGCCAGGGGCTGCTGGCCGAGGAACGGCTGGTGGTGATCGAGGGCCGTGCCAGCCACGACGAGTATTCCGACAGCACGCGGGTGGTGGCCGACGCGGTGTTCGACCTCGACGCGGCGCGCGCGCGCTTTGCCCGCCGCATGACCTTGCGCATGAATGGCGGCTCCGACCTGGCCCGCCTGCGCGGACTGTTACAGCCACACACCAGCGGCGCAACGGCGATCCGCATCGACTACCGCAACGCCAATGGCGCGGCGCAGATCGACCTCGGCGAGGAATGGCGGGTGCGGCTGACGCCGGGCCTGCTCGGCGCGCTCACCGAGTGGCTAAGCGCCGAGGGCATCGGCATCGAGTATGGGCTGCCGGAGGGGGGCGAAAGCCGCGGCCGGCGCGGCGAGCGGCGCGAGCGCGGGTAATCGTGGAATGGGTGATGACGATGGTTGGTGAAAAGGGCTGACAGCCACCCACGGCGGCCAGAAGCCGATCTTCTCGGCCAACTGGCCGATGCGCGTCTTTCGCCGCCCCGGCATCATGTGCCTGCGCTAGACGGGGGCAGGACGGCCAGGTGATAACATCGTGCTTACCACCCTGCATGGCGCGCGCCGTACAATCATGGAAGTCACACTCCGCAGAATGGGCAACTCGCAAGGCATCCTCATCCCCAAACCCATCCTCGCCCAGGTCGGTCTGGAGGGCAAAGCCGACCTGCGCGTGCGCGACGGTGTCATCGAGATCCGGCCACTCCACGGTAGCCCGCGCGCGGGATGGGCTGACGATGCGAGACGTGTGGCCGGAGCCGGGGACGATGCACTGGTGTGGCCCGAGTTCGGCAATGCCGGCGACGAGGACATGAGCTGGTGAAGGCCGGCGAGATCTGGCTGGCCCAACTCGACCCGACGATGGGCAGCGAGATCCGCAAGACGCGCCCCTGCGTGGTGGTCTCGCCCGACGAGATGAACGCGCATCTGCGCACCGTGATCGTCGCGCCGATGACCACCGGTGCACGCCACGCAGCGTTCCGCGTTCCGTTGCGCTTCGAGGGCAAGGACGGGCTCATCGTGCTGGACCAGATCCGTACCGTAGACCGCGCCCGGCTGGTCAACCGGCTCGGCGCACTGCAGGCGCCGACGCTGGCAACGACCTTGCAGACCCTGCAGGCCATGTTCGCGCCAGCCGGCGCTTGAGCGCTTCTGACTCGAGCGAGTCAGGACCCACGCCACTCCAAAAAGCAGCTTTCGTTACCACGTTCGCGTGGAATCTGCGTCCCACATCGCCAAGTGGCTCACTGCCGCAGATGGCGGGCAAAAAATCTCTCGGTGCGCTCCCACGCCAGCGCGGCGGAGGCGGGGTCGTAAGCCAGCGCATCCAAGTGCTTGCTGTCGGCATCCTCGTTGGCAAAGGCGTGTTTGGCGTCGTAGCGGAAGAACTCGAAACCGACCCCCGCCGCGCGCAAGCTGTGCTCCAGCGCATCGACACCGGCGATGGCAAAGAAGTCGTCGCGCGTCGCCCAGTGCCCCATCAGCGGCGCATGCACCTTGCCGACGTCGACGAAACCGAGCGGCGGGTAGCCATACCAGATGCAGAAGGCGTCCGCCTCCGGCGCCATGCACGCCGAGAGCACGGTGAGCGCGCCGCCCATGCAGAAGCCAGTCACACCAACCTTGGCCGAACCGCTGGCCTTGAGGTGCTGCACTGCGCCGCGGATGTCCTGACTCGCCGCGTCGGTAAAGTCGAGGCCTTGCATCAGGTGGCTGGCCTCCTCGGCATCCACCCCCAACTGGCCGCGGTAGAGGTCGGGGACCAGCACGCGGTAGCCAGCCGCGGCCAGTCGCGCCGCCACGCCCTTGATCTGCGCGTTGACGCCCCACCACTCCTGAATCACGACGATGCCCGGCGCTCCAACCGGGCCGGTCAATACGCCGCGCGCGCTGCCGCCGTCCGGGCGGGGGTAGTCGATGGTCTGCTGATCCATGTCCGCTCCTTGCTTGGGTTCGCTCGGCGCTTCGGTTTGCTGCTCGGTCCGGTTCGCGGCTTGGCCGTTTTCGTGCCCGCGTCCCGCTCTGCGCCGGGCCAATGCGCCCGTCGGCGCGCGCCGCGCCTGGTCGAGAATAGACCGCGGCCACGACACGCGCTTTGCCCCTCCCCGCCCCTGGTCTAGAATCGGCGCCCCTGCTGCCGCGCGCCAAGGCCCTTCGGCTCTTCCCATGCAAGACGTCAAACCCCGCCTCGCCTGGGGCATCACCGGGTCGGGCCACTTTCTGCGCGAGTCACTTGAAGTGGCGCTTGCGCTGCCGCACTGCGACCTGTTCCTGACACGCGCCGCCGAGGAGATCCTGCCGATGTACGGCATCACGCTGGCGTCGCTCAAGGAGCGCACCCGCGTCTACCGCGACAGCACCGCCAGTTCGGTACCGGTCGGGCTGTTTTATTACGGCCACTATCACACGGTGGTGATCGCGCCGGCGACCAGCAACACCATGGCCAAGTGCGCGCTGGGTCTCTCGGACAGCCTGGTCAGCAATATGTTCGCGCAGGCCGGCAAGACGCGCGTGCCGATCTACGTCTACGCCTGCGACACCGAACCGGAGATGGACACCGAGGCGCCCAAGGACTGGGTCAAGGTCTACCCGCGCGCCATCGACCTCGAATACACGCGGCGCGTCGGCGAGATGGAAGGCGTGACCGTGCTGCATTCGGTCGAGGCGCTGCGCACCGCCATCGACGAACGCTTGCGGGTGGCGCCCAAGCCCGCTCTCGGCGAGGTGCACCGCGACCTCGACCTGCTTATCGGCGAGGGCGGGGCGGGCGGCGGGACCGCGGTGTGATGCCGATCCAGTCCGCCGACCCGGCGCGTTTCGCGCCCGCTGAGCACACTGGCGGCCACGCGCAGGCCTGCCGATGAGCGAGCGCATCCTCTTCCTCACCGGCAAGCTGGCGAAGAAGAGCCTCGAGCAGGTGCTCGAGGGCATGGCGCCGACCGGCTTCGAGTACACCGTGCACGACCTCGGCATCTCGGTGGCGGGACTGATGACCACCGACATGATCCTGCGCCGGCTGCCGGATGCGGCCGGCCATACGCGCATGGTCCTGCCCGGGCGCTGCCGCGGCGAACTCGAGCCGCTGGTGGCCAGGTACGGCATCCCGGTCGAGCGCGGCCCGGATGATCTCAAGGACATGCCGCAGTTCTTCGGTCGCGCGGCCACCCGCCCCGACCTGTCGCAGCAGCGCGTCCGCATCTTTGCCGAGATCGTCGAGGCGGCGCAGGTGAGCGTGGCGCGCATCGTCGAGCGGGCGACTTACTACCGCGACTGCGGCGCCGACGTGATCGACCTGGGCTTTCTGCCGGGAGAGCGCTTCGAGCATCTGGAAGAGGCCATCGCCGAGCTCAAACGCATGGGCCTGCGGGTGAGTGTGGACTCACTCGCGCCGGAAGACCTGATCCGTGGTGGTCGGGCCGGCGCCGACTACCTGCTCTCGCTGCACGAGGGCACGCTGCACGTCGCCGACGAGGTCGCGAGCACGCCGGTGCTGGTGGGCCAGCCGGCACAGGACCTCGCGAGCCTCGAGCGCGCCATGGAGGCCATGGACAAGCGCGGCCGGGCGATGCTGTGCGACCCCATTCTCGAGCCGATCCACTTTGGCTTTACCGAGTCGATCGTGCGTTACCGCGACTTCCGCGCCAAGTACCCGGACGCGCCGATGATGATGGGGGTCGGCAACCTGACCGAGCTCACCGACGCCGACACCAGCGGCATCAACGCGCTGCTGTTCGGCATCATCTCCGAGTTGCGCATCGACGCGGTGCTGGCGACCGAGGTCAGTCCGCATGCGCGCAGCGCGGTGCGCGAGGCCGACCGCGCGCGGCGCATCATGTATTGGGCCGGCGAGCGCAATCGCCTGCCCAAGGACGTCGATGACAGCCTGATGAACCTGCACGAGCGCCGCCCCTTCCCCTACACCCCGGCCGAGGTCGCCGAGTTCGCCGCGGCGGTGAAGGACGCCAACTACCGCATCCAGGTGTCGGACGCCGGCGTGCACCTGTACAACCGCGACGGGCTGCTGACCGAGGGCGACCCCTACGATTTCTTCCCCAAATTGCGCGAAGCGCTCGGCGGCGATGCCGGCCACGCTTTCTACTTGGGCGTGGAACTGGCGCGCGCCCACACCGCGTGGAAACTCGGCAAGCGCTACGACCAGGACGAGGACCTCAAGTGGGGCGCGGCGCTGCCGCCGGTGGTCGAGGACCTGACGCACCAGAAGGCCATGGGCGCGACCATGCCGCTGCGGCGGCAGAACAAGGGCCGCAGCAAGCCAGCCAGCGATGCAGCCACCGGCTCAGAAGGCGAAGCAGAGTGAGCAACCACTTCATCCGCGAGGTCATCGTCACCACGCAGTCGGCCGAGGGCCACGCGCACATCGCACCGATGGGCGTGTGGGAGGAGGACGGGCTGGTCACGTTGGCGCCGTTCCGGCCCTCGCGCACGCTCGACAACGTGCTCGCCCGCGGCGTCGCGGTGGTCAACGCCTGCGACGACGTGCGCGTGTTCGCCGGCTGCCTGACCGGCCGCCACGACTGGCCGCTGGTGGCCGGCGCCACAGCAGGCACGGTGAGATTGCACGACGCGGTGAGCCACCAGGAACTGCTACTGGTGCGTGTGGACGAGGATGCGTTGCGGCCGAAGCTGCGCTGCCGCGTCGCGCACGCCGAGGCGCACCGGGTTTTTGAAGGCTTCAACCGCGCGCGCGCGGCAGTGCTGGAGTGCGCCATCCTCGCCAGCCGCCTGGACAGGCTGCCGGCCGAGAAGATTCGCAACGAGTTGGCTTACCTGTCCATCGCCATCGACAAGACGGCCGGGGCGGCGGAGAGAGAGGCGTGGTCGTGGTTGCTGGCCAAGATTGAGGCGCACCTGGTTCAACCGGACCCGGTTCGACCGGACCCGGTTCAAACGAACTCGGTTCAAACGGACCAGCAGCAAACAGACTCGGCACAAGCAGGCACGGCGGCAGACGGCGTCTCGGGCAGCCTCGCGACAGACAAAGGCCCGGAACCGGCATGACCCGGCTGCTGATCAGTGTGTCGTCCGCCGAAGAGGCCTTGCTGGCGCTGCAGGCCGGCGCCGACATCATCGACGGCAAGGACGCTTCTGCCGGGCCGCTGGCCGCACTACCGGAGGCAACGTTGCGCGACATCGTCGCGGCGGTCGGCGGGCGCTGCCCCGTGTCGGCGACGGTTGGCGACTGGCCAGCCGAGCCCCAAGTGTTGGTCCGGGCCGCAGAACGCATCGCCGCCACCGGCGTCGACTGGGTCAAGGTCGGCTTCTACCCCGGCGGCGACTGGTCCGCGTGCCTCGCCGCGCTGGCGCCACTGGCCCGCGTCAAGCCGGTGGTCGGCCTGCTGTTCGGCGACCGCACACCGGCGCCGCACACGCACGGGGCGGCCTTTGCAGAGGCGGGGGTCAAGGGCGGGGT
>VEQZ01000012.1 GCA_018882975.1 Rhodocyclaceae bacterium
GTACATGCTGCCCTCCCACGCCTCGATCGTGCTCGCCTCGAGGCCCCCGAACACCGGCGCAGGCAGAACGATATGGTCGTGGATCACCGGCAGGCCGGCGAAGGCAAGCACGCGTCGGATTTCGATCACCGGCGCGCCTGGGTCGATCCCGAGCGCCGCAGCAACGCGGCCGGTAACCTTGCCTGCGCGGCAGTCGATCAGGCGGCTGACGTGCGGTTCGGCGCTGCCATCCGCCGCGCGCAGGCGCAGAAAGCGCGTCGAGTTGCGGTCTTCGGCGTGCGAGGCCACAAAAGTGCCGCGGCCCTGGCGCCGCATCAGCAGGCGATCGGTGGCGAGTTCGTCCACCGCCTTGCGCACGGTTCCCTGGCTCACGCCGAAGCGGCTTGCCAGCTCGGATTCGCTGGGGATCATCTGCCCCGGCTTCCACTCGCCGCTGGCCAGGCTGCTGACCAGCAGAGCCTTGATCTGCCCGTACAGCGGCTGGAAACTCGGAGCGGACGCAAGCTTGTCGTTCATGCGGCGGAATCTAGCAGGCGGGACGGCCCGAGTCCACAAAACGCTATCTTATATAAGACATAAGTATTCACGCCGACACGCCTGTGGCACACTCGATGCTGCACCGCACACCAGACCCGCAGACCGATCCCCCGAACTGAATCCGCCGCGATGACGACCAACCCCAATTCCCCCGACATCGTCCTGTTTCCGGACGAAAAGCCGCTGCCCATCCTGCCCGCCGCCGAGCATTACGCCGGTTCCGAGAAGCTGATGCTCAAGTCCTTCGCCCTGCAGGACGAACTGGGCCCGGTGTTCGACGTCACCTGCGACTGCGAGGACGGCGCCGCCGCCGGCACCGAAAAGCAGCACGCGCATCTGGTCGCGCGCATGATCAATTCGGAGCACAACCACTTCGGCCGGGCTGGCAGCCGCATCCATGATTTTCAGCACCCGAGTTTCACCGACGACATCGACATCCTGATCGGCGAGTCCGGCGAGCGGCTGGCCTATATCACGCTGCCCAAGTCGCCCAACTACCCCATGGCATTGGCGGCGGTCGAGTACATTCACAAGCGCACGCAGGCGATGGGCGTCAAGCGCACCATCCCGCTGCACCTGATGATCGAGTCGCCGACCGCCGTGCATGATGTCTGGAAGATCGCCGCCCTGCCCGGCTGCGAGGTGATCGATTTCGGCCTGATGGATTTCGTATCGAGTTACCAGGGCGCCATCCCGTCGACCGGCATGCAGAGCCCGATGCAATTCACCCACCCGCTGATCGTGCGTGCCAAGGGCGCCATCGGCACGGCGGCTGCGGCGCACGGCGTGATCGCGTCGCACAACGTCACGCGCGACGTCAAGAACCCCGAGACCGCTGGCAACGACGCCCGCCGCGCCAAGGAAGAGTTCGGCTTTCTGCGCATGTGGTCGATCCACCCCTCGCAGATTCTGCCGATCGTCGAGGCGATGCGCCCCGACCCCACTGACGTGGCCGATTCATCGGCGATTCTGCTGCTCGCCAAGGCCGCCGACTGGGGCCCAGTGTCCTACGCCGACAAGCTGCACGACCGGGCGAGCTACCGCTACAACTGGCAGGTGCTCAAGCGCGCCCGCGCCACCGGCGTGAACATCCCGGCCGAGGCCGAGAAAGCCTTTTTCTGAAGTCGAAAGCCTGACCCACGCTGTTCGAGACCTGCCCGCAACCCGCCGTCGCCCGACGAGACCCGCACCCGAGGAACCGACCATGCTGCAAGCCTACCGCCAACACCTTGCCGAGCGCGCCGCGCTGGGCATTCCGCCGCTACCGCTGGACGCCAGGCAAGTCGGCGAACTGATCGAACTCATCAAGGCCCCGCCAGCCGGCGAGGAAGCGACCCTGGTCGACCTGCTGACGCACCGCGTGCCGCCCGGTGTCGATGACGCCGCCAAGGTCAAGGCCTCGTTCCTGGCTGCCGTTGCGCATGGCGAGATCAAGACGGCGCTGGTCTCCAAGGCCAAGGCCACCGAGCTGCTCGGCACCATGGTCGGCGGCTACAACGTGCATCCGCTGATCGAGCTGCTCGACGACGCCGAGGTGGCCGGCATGGCTGCCGAGGGGCTGAAGAAGACCCTGCTGATGTTCGACTACTTCAACGACGTCGCCGAGAAGGCCCGGACCGGCAACGCGCACGCCCAAGCCGTGATGAACAGCTGGGCCGAGGCCGAGTGGTTCACCTCGCGCCCCGAGGTACCGAAGACCATCACCGTCACCGTGTTCAAGGTGCCCGGCGAGACCAACACCGACGACCTCTCGCCCGCCCCGGATGCGTGGAGCCGCCCGGACATCCCGCTGCACTACCTGGCGATGCTCAAGAACACCCGCCCGGACGCCGCCTTCAAGCCGGAAGAAGACGGCAAGCGCGGCCCGATGCAGTTCATCGAAGACCTCAAGCAGAAGGGCCACCTGGTCGCCTATGTGGGCGACGTGGTCGGCACCGGCTCGAGCCGCAAGTCGGCCACCAACAGCGTGATCTGGGCCACCGGCGAAGATATTCCCTATGTGCCGAACAAGCGCTTCGGCGGCGTCACGCTGGGCGGCAAGATCGCGCCGATCTTCTTCAACACACAGGAAGACTCGGGGGCGCTGCCGATCGAGGTCGATGTCTCCAAGTTGGAGATGGGCGACGTCATCGACGTGCACCCCTACGACGGCAAGATCACCAAAGGCGGCGCCACCGTGGCCGAGTTCAGCCTTAAGAGTGACGTCCTGCTCGACGAAGTGCGCGCCGGCGGCCGCATCAACCTGATCATCGGCCGCTCGCTCACCGCCAAGGCACGCGAGGCGCTGGGCCTGCCGGCCTCGACCGCCTTCCGCCTGCCCAAGGCGCCGGTCGACAGCGGCAAGGGCTTCACGCTGGCGCAGAAGATGGTCGGCCGCGCCTGTGGCCTGCCGGAAGGTCAGGGCATCCGCCCGGGCACCTACTGCGAACCGCGCATGACCACGGTCGGCTCGCAGGACACCACCGGCCCGATGACCCGCGACGAACTCAAGGACCTTGCTTGCCTCGGCTTCTCCGCCGACCTGGTGATGCAGTCCTTTTGCCACACCGCCGCCTACCCCAAGGCGGTGGACGTCAAGATGCACCGCGAGCTGCCGGCCTTCATCGCCAACCGCGGCGGCGTCGCGTTGCGACCCGGCGACGGCGTCATCCACTCCTGGCTCAACCGCCTGCTGCTGCCGGATACGGTCGGCACCGGCGGCGACAGCCACACGCGCTTCCCCATTGGTATCAGCTTCCCGGCTGGTTCCGGTCTGGTGGCCTTCGGCGCGGCCACCGGCGTGATGCCGCTGGACATGCCGGAGAGCGTGCTGGTGCGCTTCAAGGGCACCATGCAGCCCGGCGTCACGCTGCGCGATTTGGTCCACGCCATCCCGCTCTATGCCATCAAGCAAGGTCTGCTGACGGTGGCCAAGCAGGGCAAGAAGAACATCTTCTCCGGCCGCATTCTGGAGATCGAAGGACTGCCAGACCTCAAGGTCGAGCAGGCGTTCGAACTGAGCGATGCCAGCGCCGAGCGCTCCGCCGCCGGCTGCACCATCAAGCTCAACCCCGAGCCAATCAAGGAGTACCTCAACAGCAACATCGTGCTGATGAAGAACATGATCGCCGACGGCTACGCCGACCGCCGCACGCTTGAGCGCCGCATCAAGTCGGTCGAGGCCTGGCTGGCCAAGCCGGACCTGCTCGAAGCCGACACCGACGCCGAATACGCCGCCGTGATCGAGATCGACCTGGCCGACATCAAGGAGCCGATCGTCTGCTGCCCGAACGACCCGGACGACGCCAAGTTCATGTCGGAAGTCGCCGGCACGCCGATCGACGAGGCCTTCATCGGCTCGTGCATGACCAACATCGGCCATTTCCGCGCAGCGGCCAAGCTGCTCGGCGGCGCGCGCGACATCCCGGTCAAGCTGTGGGTCGCCCCGCCGACCAAGATGGACGAGAGTGAACTGATCAAGGAAGGCCACTACGCCACCTTTGGTACTGCCGGCGCGCGCACCGAGATGCCGGGCTGCAGCCTGTGCATGGGCAACCAGGCGCAGGTCAGGGAAGGCGCCACCGTGGTCTCGACGAGCACGCGCAACTTCCCCAACCGTCTGGGAAAGAACACCAACGTGTTCCTGACCTCGGCGGAGCTGGCGGCGGTCTGTTCCAAGCTCGGCCGCATCCCGACGCTGGCCGAGTACCACGAGGCGGTCGGCATCATCAATCAGGATGCCGCCAACATCTATCGCTACATGAACTTCGACCAGATCGACGAATACGCCGAGACGGCCAAAGGCGTGACGGTCTGAGCGTCCCGGTGACCGCGCGAAGGCCCGCCGCGTGCGGGCCTTTTCATTTGTGTGGGCCATATCCAGGCCCAAGGCCCTCACCGCGAATCGAGGCGGCAGACCACCCCGCGATCGCCTGCCGGGACGCTGACACCCATCGTCACGGAGACGTCATGTGTGAAACCGACACTCTCGGGCTGAGCCAGTCCGGAAACACGCCATGATTCACACCGACGACAACGAGGACCTCATCCGCCGTATCCGCGAGGAGATCGTCGACGGTCTCGACGAGGAGATGGAACTCGAGATCGAGGACCACGACTCCGGCAGCGAGGCTCGGGGCGACGCTGACGAACGCCGCGCAGAACGCATCCGCTATTTCCGCGAACTGTTCCGGCTGCAGGGCGAGCTGGTCAAGCTGCAGGAGTGGGTCGCGCACACCAACCAGAAGGTCGTCATCCTGTTCGAGGGGCGCGACGCGGCCGGCAAGGGCGGCGCCATCAAGCGCATCACCCAGCGTCTCAACCCGCGCGTCTGCCGGGTGGTGGCGCTGCCCGCGCCCAACAGCCGCGAGAAGACCCAGTGGTACTTCCAGCGCTATGTGCCGCATCTCCCTGCAGCCGGCGAACTGGTGCTGTTCGACCGCAGCTGGTACAACCGCGCCGGCGTCGAGCGCGTGATGGGTTTCTGCAGCGAGGAAGACGTCGAAGAGTTCTTCCGCTCGGTGCCCGAATTCGAGCGCATGCTGGTGCGCTCCGGCATCCGGCTGATCAAATACTGGTTCTCGATCACCGATGAGGAGCAGCATCTGCGCTTCCTCGGCCGCATCCACGACCCGCTCAAGCAGTGGAAACTCTCTCCCATGGACCTCGAGAGCCGCCGCCGTTGGGAGTACTACACGGTCGCCAAGGAAGCGATGATCGAGCGCACGCATATCCCGGAAGCGCCTTGGTGGGTAGTGCAGGCGGTCGATAAGAAGCGGGCCAGGCTCAATTGCATCCATCACCTGCTCGGCCAGTTCGATTACCACGAGGTGCAACGGCCGACCATCGAGTTGCCGCAACGCGAGCGCCACGCCGACTACACCCGCCACCCGCTGCCGGACTCGATCTACGTGCCGGAGATGTACTGAGCCCGCCTGAGATCTACTGAACCTTCAGGTGGCGCGCGGGGCAGCGACACCCCGCCGCATGGCATGATGCCAAGTCGTTCCACCGGCCTCAGCAGCATGCATGCCCTTCTCCCCTGACCGAGTGCTCGACCAGATCCTGCTGGCGTCGCCGCTGTTCGTGCTGGTGTTCCTGGGCTACGGACTGGGCCGCTGGGGCGGCTGGGGCAAGGAAGCGAGCAAGGCACTCTCCGCCTTCGTCTTCACCATCGCCATGCCGGCGCTGTTGTTCCGGCAGATGGCGACCTTCGGCGATCTCTCAGGGGTGGATGCGCGCCTGCTGATCGCCTTCTTCGGCGGCTGCGGCGTAGTGTTCGTGGTCGGCCGGCTGCTCAGCTGGCGCTTGTTCGGACACGACGGCACGCAGCAGTCGGTGTTCGCGCTGGGCGGCGTGTTCTCCAACAACGTTCTGCTCGGCATCCCCATCGCCCACCTGCTGCTCACCGAGCGGCACATCCCGCCGGTGGCGCTGGCGCTGGTGTTCAACGCGCTGATCCTGTGGACACTGGTCACGCTCTCGGTGGAATGGGCACGCCACGGCGAACTCTCGTTGCGCGGCATTGGCAAAACCCTGCGCGGCGTGCTCACCAACCCGGTGGTGGCCTCGATCGTCGGCGGCGCGGCCTATGGTTTCATGGGCCTGACCATCCCGGCGCCGATCGAGCGGCCCATGGCCATGCTCGCCGCCGCGACCGGGCCAATGTCGCTGGTGGCTTTGGGACTCAGTCTGGCCGAGTTCGGCGTGCGCCGCGGCTGGCGGGCGAGCAGCACGATCGCCGCGATCAAACTGGCGCTGCACCCGCTGGCGGTGTGGGGCATCGCCATCGCCATCGGCCTGCCGCTGATCGAGACGCAGGCGGTGGTGATGATGGCCTCGCTGGCCACTGGCGTGAACGTTTACCTGATGTCGCGCCAGTTCGCGGCGCTTGAGGGCGAGACCTCGGCTGCGCTGCTGATCTCGACCGCGCTGAGCGCGATCACTGTGCCGCTGTGGATCGCGGCCACCACGGCGAGGTAAAAACACCGACGCGCATTGGGACAGCGAAACCCCGCGCGCAATGCCGCCTCACGCACGACAACACCTCACCGCGCAGCTCGGGACGACACCCGGCAGCGCAGGCCTCTGCGCCGACACGCCCGCAAAAAAGCCGCCCGCAGGCGGCTTTCGCTGTGGCCACGCCTGAGCGTCGGGCTTATTCCTCGAATGGCTTGACCTTGGTCGGGAAGGCACCGTCGGAGCGACCCTTGAGGTAGGAATAGAGCATGTCGATCTTCTCGGCGCCGAGGAAGCCGTGCGGCGGCATGCCCTTTTCGGCGCGGCCGTTGGTCACGGTGGTGACGAATTCTTCCTTGGTCAGCTTCTTCAGAGAATCGACCAGCGCCGGACCGACCATGCCTTCCTGGTTGGGGCCATGGCAGCGCTCGCAGGCGGCTGAACGCCAGACCTGGAAGCCCTTGTAGGTCTTGCCATCGACCAGACCATCCTTGACGGTGTAGGGGGCATCTCCGGCCACGACCGGGGCGGCAAGGCCTAGCAGCAGGGCGGACAGAACAACGCGCTTCATTTGGACTTCTCCTCCGTGTCAGTGTAAGTCGCTAAACGACTTTCGCATTCTAGATTGAGTCGGCGACGCTGTATACACCGTCTCCGTTCAAGCTAAAACGCTGTTCAGGGAAGCGCGTTGACACGTGGGCCGGCACCGGACCACCGGATGCCCCAAGCCACTCTTCGGGCCCAGCGAGCGCGCAAGCCGCGCCAGGGCCTCTCAATCGACGGGGCGCTCTCGCAGCGCCGGGCGCCCGCCACCGGCCCGCGCCCCTTCGGCCGCCCCGGCGCGCGAGGTCCCGATGCGCGACTGGGCCAGCGCGGCCTGGTCTTCCTGCTGATCGAGTTGCTGGCGCCGCTCGCGCACCGACTCGATCCAGCGGCGCCGCGACTCCGGCGAGGCTTGGTAGAAATTCTGCTGGAGGTGCTCAACGTCCTGCCTGAACAGTTCACGCTCAGCCGACGAGAGGGGCGATCCGGATTCCGTCGCCGGGTCAAACGACACGCCGGTGGCGGCCGCCGAGGCCGGCGTCACAACAAAACACAGACCGACTACGCTGGCCATGGCCAAGACGCTTTGCTTTGACAATCGATAGCCTCCGGGGAGACGACGCGGGACCCACTGCGCAGGCATGCGAGACTAGTGCCTCAATTTTTCAGGGCCGTTTCTGGACGAAGGTCAAGTGTTACCAGATGTAATCGAAATCCGCATGCCCGGGCTTTGCTAAAGTTGGGGCTGCCACAGGGACATGATGGTGACGATGGGCGAGAACGAGCGGATCCTGGTGGTCGATGATGATGCGAGGCTGCGCGACCTGCTGTCGCGTTACCTTGGCGACAATGGTTTCCGTGTACGCAGCGCCGCCGATGCCGTCGGCATGGATGCCGAGCGGCGGCGCGAGCCGGTCGATCTGCTGGTGCTCGACCTCATGCTGCCCGGCGAGGACGGGCTCTCGATCTGCCGCCGTTTGCGCGCCGAGGACGAGCAGCTGCCGATCATCATGCTCACCGCCCGCGGTGAAGAGGTCGATCGCATCGTCGGCCTCGAGATGGGTGCCGACGATTACCTGCCCAAGCCCTTCAACCCGCGCGAATTGCTGGCGCGCATCCGTGCCGTGCTGCGTCGCCGGGCCGCCACCCCGAGCGGTGCCGCCGCCCCGCTGCAGGGCGGCAAAGTGAGTTTCGGTCCGTTCACCCTCGACCTCGCCACCCGCCAGCTGACCCGCGATGGCGAGGTGCTGCCGATCACCAGCGGCGAGTTCTCGGTACTCAAGGTGCTGGTCGAGCACGCGCGCCGCCCGCTGTCGCGCGACCAACTCATGGAGCTGGCGCGCGGCCGCGAACACGAAGCCTTCGACCGCGCCATCGACGTGCAGATCTCGCGTCTGCGCAAGCTCATCGAGGACAGCGCAGGTCAGCCGCGCTACATCCAGACCGTCTGGGGCTTCGGCTACGTCTTCGTGCCGGACGGCGAGCGCAGTGTCTGAGCGCCCCACCCTCGCCGCCATTGCCGCGCTGCCGGGCGGCGAAGCCGTCTTGCCCGGTACGGGCACCGCCCCTGCCGCGACACCGGCGTCAGCGCGCGCTGGCAAAGGCGCACGCTGGTGGACCCGCCGCCTGCCCGACACCATGCTGGGCCGCACCATGTTGTTGATCGCTGCCCTGATCGCCTTCGGCCACTATGCCTGGGTCACGGTCAGCGAGCGCCTCGAAACGCCGGTGCGCGCCTACTGGGCGGCGCATGAGGCGGTGAGCATCGTCAACCTGACACGCGCGGCGCTGCTCGCCTCGCACGCCAACCGCCGCCTGATGCTGCTGGCGGAGCTGTCGCAGAGCGAGAGCATCCAGCTCTACCCGCTGGAGATGCTGCCGATGGAGGCGCACCCGCATCTCACCCGTCTGCAGCAGGGCATCGTCGAGGAACTGCGGCGCGAGCTCGGGCCCACCACCCTGGTGGGCTTCGACCGGCACCACATCAACGGCTTGTGGGTCAGCTTCGACATGGGCCCCGACCGCTACTGGCTGGTGATCCCGCGTGCGCCGACGCGCGAGGACCGCTCGCTGGCGTGGGCCGGCTGGAGCGCGCTGGTGCTGGTGCTTTCGCTGCTGGGCGCGGCCCTCATCGTACGCCGCCTCAATCAGCCACTGGCCGACCTCGCCGGAGCCGCGCAGCGGGTCGCCGCCGGCGCAAGGGCGCAACGTCTGGCGGAGGAAGGCCCGCAGGAGATCGCCACCGTCACCCGCGCCTTCAACAGCATGGTGCGCCATCTCGAACGCGCCGAGAACGACCGCGCCATGCTGCTGGCCGGGGTGTCGCACGACCTGCGCACGCCGCTTACCCGCCTGCGCTTGGGTGTCGAGATGCTGCCCGGCAGCATCGACGAGCACTCGCGGCACGGCATGATCGAGGACATCGACGACATCAACGCCATCATCGGCCAGTTCCTCAGCTTCGTCCGTGACGAGAACAGCGAGCGGCCAACCCGGGTCGATCCCGCCGAACTGCTGGACAACCTGAGCAGCCGTTACCTCGACAACGGGCACGACCTGCGCATCGACACGCGTGCGTCGCCGCGCAATGCGGTGATGCGCCCGCTGGCGATCCGTCGTGTGCTGCAGAACCTGATCGACAATGCCCTGCGCTACGGCAAGCCGCCGTTCGATGTGGTGGCACGCGAGGACGCTGACCACCTCGTCTTCGAGGTGCTCGATCGCGGCCCGGGCATCCCGGCGGAGGCGGTCGAGCGCGTGCTGCAACCGTTCACCCGTCTGGACATGGCGCGCGGCGGCGGCGGCACCGGCTTGGGTCTCGCCATCGTCGATCGCATCGTGCGCCAGCACGGCGGCCAGTTCGAACTCGAGGCGCGACCGGGCGGCGGCTTGGTGGCGCGGGTTCGACTGCCGATGGACTGCCGTCAGACCGGGGGCGACTGAAGCGGCTCGAGCAGGCACACCGCCTCGCAGGCGATGCCCTCGCCGCGGCCGGTAAAACCCAATCTCTCGGTGGTGGTGGCCTTGACGTTGACCTGCCCGGGCGCGACACCAAGGTCGGCGGCGATGTTGGCGACCATGCCGGCGATGTGCGGCGCCAGGCGCGGCGCCTGGGCGATCACCGTGACATCGACATTGCCAGCACGCCAGCCCGCCGCGGCGACCCGCGCCACCACCTCGCGCAGCAGCACACGGCTGTCGGCGCCGGCATAGGCGGCGTCGGTGTCGGGAAAATGCCGCCCGATGTCGCCCAGCGCGGCGGCCCCCAGCAAGGCATCGCAAAGCGCGTGCAGCACGACGTCGGCGTCGGAGTGGCCGAGCAAGCCGCGCTCGTGCGCGATGCGCACACCGCCGAGGATGAGCGCGCGGCCCTCGACCAGGGCATGCACGTCGAAGCCGTGACCGATGCGCATCAGGCGCCTCCATGCGACAACAGGGCCTGCGCCAGGGCCAGATCGGCCGCCAGCGTGACCTTGAGGTTGGCCGGTTCGCCACGCACCAGCAAGGGGCGCAGGCCGAGCCGCTCGACCGCCGAGGCCTCGTCGGTGATGCCGGCACGGTCGCCGGCCAGCGCCCGTCGCAACAGGCCGGCGCGAAACAGCTGCGGGGTCTGCGCCGCCCACAGGCCGGCGCGCTCGACGGTCGCCGTCACCCGGTCGCTCGCGTCGCCACGCTTGAGCGTGTCGGCGACGGGCAGCGCCAGCAGACCGCCCACCGGGTCGTCGCCGACGGTGTCGATGAGTCGCGCCAGAGCCTCGGCCGACAGCCCCGGGCGCGCCGCATCGTGCACCAGCACCCAGTCGTCCTCGCTGGCTGACAGGCTATGCAGACCCGCCGCCACGCTGTCGGCGCGCGTGGCACCGCCGATGGCGCAAAAACGCACGCGGCCGTCGAAGCGGCCAGACGGCGGCCGGCGCTCGTCATCGGGTGCCAGCACCACCGTCACAGCGGCGATGCGTGGCTCGGCGAGCAAGGCATCGAGGCTGCGGTACAGCATGCAGTCACCGCCCAGGTCGAGGTACTGCTTGGGCTCGGCGGCGCCGAGGCGGGTGCCGCCGCCGGCTGCCGGCACCACCGCAAAGTAGCGTTCAGCCATCGACGCCCCGGCGACGGCTGGCCCATTCGTCGGTGGCCTTCTGCTCCTGGCGGCGCTCGGCCGCGGCCAGACGGTCAAGGTGGCGCTGCTCGAGGACGCCATAGGTGCGCAACTCGCACGCGCGCGCCTCCCACACCGCCAGCGTGGCCTGCCACGCCGCCTCGAGCCGCAGGATCTCCTCGGCCTGCTGCGTCAGCGCATCGTCGATGCGGGCAATGAAGGCCAGCGCATCGCGCAGGCGACCAGCATCGACGCCACCGCTGCCGGCCTCGAGCAGTTGCCGCGCATAGTGGTCGCGGTAATCGCGCAAGGTTTCGGCCTTCTGCCGCCCCTCGGCAAGCCGCGCGGCGGCATGGCCGACCTCGCGGCCGGCGGCCTCCTCGCGGAACTGCGAGAGTTCCTGCACGACCCGGAGGGAGAAATCGCGGCGGGGCATGCCGGTCAGGGCAGAAGTTGGGCCAGTGCCGCGCGGCAGTCGGCCACTGCGGCGGACTCGTGCATGCCCTGCACGAGGAACTGTTCCATGGCCGGGTAGAGGCGCACCGCCTCGTCCAGCGTGCGGTCGTTGCCAGGCACATAAGCGCCGATGGCGATGAGGTCGCGTGAGCGCTGGTAGCGCGTGTACAGCGAGCGGAAACGCCGGGCACGGTCGAGGTCGAGCTTGTCAACGATATCCGGCATGACGCGGCTGATCGACGTCTCGATGTCGATGGCCGGGTAGTGCCCGGCATCGGCGAGCGCGCGCGACAGCGTGATGTGCCCGTCGAGGATGGCGCGGGCGGCGTCGGCGACCGGATCCTGCAGGTCGTCGCCCTCGGTCAGCACGGTGTAGAAGGCGGTGATCGAGCCACGCCCGCCAAGGCCATTGCCGGCGCGCTCCACCAGCTGCGGCAGACGGGCGAACACCGAGGGCGGGTAGCCGCGGGTGGCCGGCGGCTCACCAATGGCCAGCGCGATCTCGCGCTGCGCCTGGGCGTAGCGCGTCAGCGAATCCATGATCAGCAGCACGTGGCGGCCCTGATCACGAAAATGTTCGGCCACGGTATGCGCATAGTCGGCACCCTGCATGCGGACCAGCGGGCTGACATCGGCCGGCGCGGCCACCACCACCGCACGCCGCCGGCCCTCCTTGCCGAGAATGCCGTCGATGAAGTCCTTGACCTCGCGGCCACGCTCGCCGATCAGGCCCACCACCACCACGTCGGCGTCGGTGTAGCGCGCCATCATGCCGAGTGTGACGCTCTTGCCTACACCGCTGCCGGCGAACAGGCCGATGCGCTGACCGCGGCCGATGGTGAGCAGGGCGTTGATCGAACGCACACCCACATCGAGTACGTGGTCGATCGGGTCGCGGTCGAGCGGGTTGACTGGCCGCCCGCGCAGCGGCACCTGTTGCAGACCGGCCAGCGGCGCACCAGCGTCGAGGGCACGGCCGTGCCCGTCGACCACGCGCCCGAGGAGCGCATCGCCAACGCCGACCTGGCGCACGCGGTCGGCGCTGCGCCGACGCGGCTGCCAAGGTTCGCCAAAGCGCGGCGGCTCGATGGCGGCATCGACCGGGTAGACGCGCGCACCCGGCTCGAGGCCGCTCACCTCGCTGCTGGGCATGAGGAACTGACGCCCACCGATGAAACCGACCACTTCGGCCTCGACCCGGTGGCTGCGGCCGACCTCGACCTCGCACAGCGAGCCGACCGGCACGCGCAGACCGGAGGTCTCGAGCACCAAGCCGGCGACACGGGTGAGCCGACCCCCGCAGACCGGGCCCGGCACCTGCCGCACCGCCGCGGTGCCGTCTTCGAGCAGACGCTGGATGCGCCCCAGCATCAGGCCCCGCGTTCCACGGCGTCCTGCCACGCATCGGCGCGTCCGATCGCCTGCAGGACCTTGGCCCAACGGTCGGCGAGGCCGGACTCGACCAGGCTGTCACCGATCTCGATGCGGCAGGACCCACGCGCCAGACCGGTATCGGCGATCAGTTGCCAGGCGCGATCGACACCCGGCTCCTCGCGCATCCATGCCAGATCGTCGGGATGCAGCCGCACGCTGGGCGGGCCATCGCCGGACGGCATCACCGCCAGCGCCTCACGCACCACGGCCAGCAGCGAATCCGGCTGCAGACGCAGTTCGGCGCGAATCACTTCGCGGGTCATCGCCACCACCAGGTCGAGCAGGCGCGGCGCCAGCGCCTCCTCGGCGTGCACCAATAGGCCGCTGGCCTGCTCGATGGCTTTGTTGAGCATCGCCAGGCGGGCGTTGACGGCGGCACGGCCCTCGTCGAGGCCGGCCTGCCAACCCTCCTGATAGGCCTTGTCCTGCAGCGCCTGCAACTCGCCCGCAGTCGGCAGCGGCTCGGCGTGCGCCGGCGGCTCGCGCCCGGCCAGTTGCTCGGCGGCCTGCTGGATGCGCTCCTCCAGCACCGGCAGTTCCCAGCGTTCGTAGGCGGTCAGCCGCTCGCGTGGCACCACCCGCGCGGGACCCGGCGCGGCGGGGAAAACGAGTGGCCGGAATTCGTCCCGACTCACTGCACCAACCCTTCCTCACCCTTGCCGGCGAGCACGATGGTGCCGTCCTCGACCAGCGCGCGCACGGTCTTGAGAATCTCCTTCTGCTCGGTCTCGACCTCGGACAGCTTGACCGGGCCGCGCGCCTCGAGGTCCTCGCGCAGCATCTCGGCGGCGCGCGCCGACATGTTGCGGAAGATCTTCTCCTTGAGCGGTTCGCTGGTGCCCTTGAGCGCGAGGATGAGCGAATCGGACTGCACCTCGCGCAGCAGCGCCTGGATCGAACGGTCATCGAGTTCGATCAGGTTCTCGAACAGGAACATCTGGTCCTGCACCGACTGCGCAAGGTCGAAGTCGATCTCGCGCATGCTGTCGAGCGTCGGCCCCTCCATGGCCCCCATGAAATTCATGATCTCGGCTGCGGTCTTGACGCCGCCGAGGTTGCTCTTGAGCATGCGGTCGGCGCCGGAGAGAATGCGCGCCAGCGCCTCGTTGAGTTCGCGCAGGGCGTTGGGCTGCACCCCTTCAAGGGTGGCGATGCGGAACATCGCGTCGTTGCGCAGGCGCTCGGGGAAGCGCTTGAGCACGTCGGCGGCCTGGTCGTATTCGAGATGGGCGAGGATCACGGCAATGATCTGCGGGTGCTCGTTCTTGATCAGTTCGGCGATGCTCGGCGGGTCCATCCACTTCAGCGCATCGATGCCGCTCTGGTCGGCACCGACGAGGATGCGGTCGAGAATGGTGCTGGCGCGTTCCTCGCCCAACGCGCGGGTCAGCACGTTGCGCAGGTACTCGTCCTGCGAGTCGTTGAGCGAGATCTTGCCCTTGACCGCCTCGCGCAGCTCGTTGACCGCGTCGTGCAGTTCTTCCGGCGACGTGGTGCCGAGGATGGCGATGTTGGTGCCGATGCGCTGGACCTCGCGCGGCATCATGTGCTGCAGCACCGAGGCCGCGAGCTCCTCGCCGATGCTCGACAGGAGAATGGCGCTCTTCTTGCCGGGGATGTCCTCTTCAGCCATTGTTCATCCAGCTTCTCAACACCTCGGCGAACAGCCGCGAATCCTTGCGGGCGATGAATTTTGCGAGCTCGATGTCGCTGGCGAAACGGTCCTCCGCCTCGGCCGCCGCGCGCGCCTCGTCACTCAGTTCCACTGTACTCCCTTCGTCGGCCTGTGCTGGCTGCTCGACCGGGATGGCCTCGATCGGCTCGCCGTCCGGGCCGACCACCACCAGCTGGCCATCCTCGCCGAGCCGGGCCTTGGCGCCCTCGGGGAACACCACACCGCCGACCTCGAGTTCCGGCTCCGGCGGCGCGCTGAGGCGCTTGATGGCCGGCCGCAGCACGCCGAACACCAGGTAGGCGATCAGCGCGGCAATCGCGATGTTGCCGAGGTTCTGGCCGAGCAGCGCCAGCATCGCCTCGGGGTCTTCCCACAGCGGCTTGGCCGGAGGCGGCTCGGCCGGTCCGGAAAACGCGGCATTGACGAGGTTGAGGGTGTCGCCGCGCTCCTTGGAAAAACCCATGGCCTCGCGCGACAGGTTGGTGATCTGCTCGATCTCCTTGGGCGTGAGCGCCTTGAAGGTCGGGGCGGTGCCCGGCTTGCCCTCGACACGGCGAAAATTCACCACCACGGCTGCCGAGATGCGGCGGATGCCACCCACCTGCCCCTTGGTGTAGCGGATGGTCTTGTCGACCTCGTAGTTGAGCGTCGACTCGCGCTGCCGCGACTGCATAGGCTCGCTGACGGCAGTTGCCGGCGCCGCTGCGGCCGCGCCCGGCGCTGCTGTCGGCGGCGCGCCACCGATCGGCGCCGTCGCAGCCCCCGGCGGCTGGTTCGAGAGCGCGCCGGGCACCCCGCCGGCACCCGGGCCGGTGCTCTGCGACTCGCTGTCCTGCCGGCTGCGCACCGCGGACTCCTCCGGTCGCGGGTTGGGGCGGAACGTCTCGGAGGTCTGCTCGACCAGCGAGAAGTCGATGTCGGCAGCCACCTGCGCGCGCACATTGCCGTTGCCCACCACCGGCAGCACGATGGCCTCGATGCGCGTCGCGATGTCGCGCTCGATCGCCTTGCGGTAGTCGATCTGGGTGGGGTCGAGACCCGCCGTGGCGGCGCCCTCGTTACGCGCCGAGAGGACGTTGCCCGACTGGTCGACCACCGTGACGTTCTTCGGGTTGAGCCCGGCCACGCTGCTCGAGACCAGGTGCACGATCCCGGCCACCTGCTCGGCATCCAGCAGGCGGGCACGCTCGAGCTCGACCAGCACCGAGGCGCTCGGCTGCTGCGCCTCGCGCACGAACACGCTCGGCCGCGGGATGGCAAGGTGGACCCGCGCGCTGCGCACCGCCGAGATCGATTCGACGGTGCGCGCCAGCTCGCCCTCCATGGCGCGCTGGTAGTTGACCTGTTCGGCGAACTGGCTGATGCCCATGCGCGGGTTGTCGAGCAGCTCGAAGCCGGTGGCGCCGCCCTTGGGCAGGCCTTGGCCGGCGAGCTTGAGCCGGGTGTCGTAGACCACGTCTTCCGGCACCATGATGGCGCTGCCGTTCTCGCCCATGCGGTAGGGGATGTTCATCTGCGACAGCTGCGCGAGGATGGCGCCGCCGTCGCGGCCATCGACATTCGAGAACAGCACCCGGTAGGTTGGTGCGCGCGCCCACAGCAGGACGCCGACGACCACCGCGAGCAGTGCCGCCAGCGCGACCATCAGACCGATCTTGCGGTCGTTCTCCAGCCGGTTGAAACCTTCGAGCAACGCTTCCGGGGAGAACTTCAGGGCCTGTTCTGCCATGCAGTCCCTAGATCTGCATGTTCATGACTTCGCGGTAGGCGGAAACCAGACGCTCGCGGACCTGCACCATCATCTGGAAGGAAAGGCCGGCTTTGGCCAGTTCCACCACCACGTCCTGCAGGGCGATACCCGGGTCGGTGTCGAGCCGGCGCTTGAGTTCGTCGCCGCGCGCCTGCTGGGCGCTGACCTCACTCAGGGCCTGTTGCAGAGCATCGGCAAAGCCGCCACCCGACGCTGACGGCAGCGCCGCCTGGCGTGGCGTGATCTGCGCTGCCGTGGCGCGCATCTCCGCGAGCACGCTGTCGATGCCGTTGCTGGTGTTCATCGCCGATCTCCCGCGCCGAGTATAAGCCCTTGGACGCACGCGCGCCCGGACACCTCGCCGGCGCGGCCGGCAGTGTGGTGCTCAAAGATCGTCGCCGACCAGACCCTCGTCGCGCCAGCGCGCCAGCTTGTGGCGCAAGGTGCGCTCGGGCATGCCGAGCCGCTCGGCCGCCCGCTTGCGGTTGCCGGCAGTCGCCGCCAGTGCCGCCAGCACGGCCTCGCGCTCGAGCGAACGGATGTCGCCGGAAGGCACCGCACGCGGCGCCGCCGCCGGCAGCAGCAGGTGCTCGGCGCGCACTTCGAGCCCAGGCGCGAGGATCGCCGCGCGCTGCATGACATTGGCCAGCTCGCGCACGTTGCCGGGCCAGTCGTGGGCGCACAGCGCCGCCTCGGCGCAGGGTGCCAGCGCGGCGCGGGCTTCGTGGCGGCGCAGCAGTTCGTTGGCCAGCAGCAACACGTCGCCTGGCCGCTCGCGCAGCGGCGGCACAGTGAATGGAAACACGTTCAGGCGGTAGTAGAGGTCCTCGCGAAAACCGCCGGCCGCCACCAGCGCCGCCATGTCGCGGTTGCTGGTGGCAAGCACGCGGATGTCGACGCGCAGCGGACGGCTGGCGCCGACCCGCTCGACCTCGCGCTCCTGCAGGGCGCGCAGCAGCTTGGCCTGCAACGGCAGCGGCAACTCGGAGACCTCGTCGAGCAGCAGGGTGCCGCCATCGGCCTGCTCGAACTTGCCGGCGTGCGCCGCGGTGGCGCCGGTGAAGGCGCCTTTCTCATGACCAAAGAGCGTGCTCTCGAGCAGGTTGTCGGGGATTGCCGCACAGTTGATGGCGACAAAGGGCTTGGTGGCGCGCGGCGAGCGGGCATGGATGAAACGCGCCAGCACCTCCTTGCCGACGCCGCTCTCGCCGTTGATGAGCACGGTAGCCTCCGAGGCCGCGACCCGCTCGGCCAAAGCGTAAAGGTCGCGCAAGCCGGGGGTGGTGACGCCGTGCGCCGACTCCTCGCCGAGTGAACGCTTGAAACGCGCCACCTCGGCCAGCAAGACATCGACCTCGAACGGCTTGGTCAGGTAATGGCTGGCGCCGTCGCGCACCGCCTGCACCGCGCGGGCGATGTCGCCGTAGGCGGTCATCATCACCACCGGTGTCTGCGGCCAGTGCCGCTTGATCTCGCCGAGCAGGGCATAACCGTCCATCGGCGCCATCTGGATGTCGGTGAGCACCAGACTCACCGGACCGTCGCGCAACACCGACAGCGCCGCCGCGCCGCCGGCCGCCTCGACCACCGCATACCCGCCCGAGCCAAGGGCCGCCACCAGCGCGCTGCGCAGGGCGGCGTCATCCTCGACCACCAGCACGCGGTCGCTCATGCCGGGCGGCCGGCTGGCTGGCGCGGCAGGTCGATGCGGAAGCGGGCGCCCCGCCCCGGCGCCGAATCCACCGTGATGCGGCCGCCGTGGCGCTCGACCACGCCGCGCGCGATGGCCAGACCGAGCCCGGTGCCGCCGTCGCGTGCCGACACGAAGGGCTCGAAGATGCGCGGCAGGAGCTGGCGGTCGATGCCCGGACCCTGGTCGCTGACCAGCAGGCCGACGTGGTCGCTGCCAGGCTCGACGGCCAGCGCCACCACGCCGCCGGCCGGACTGAAATGAATGGCGTTGTCGACCAGATTGCTGAGGGCGCCTTCGAGCGGCACGCGCCAGCCGGTGACTTCGCCGCAGCCCTCGGGCAGGTCGAGGCGCAGTTCGACGCCGCGCCGCGCCGCCAAACCGGCCATGGCGGCGCGCACGCCATGCACGAAGGGGCCGAGCGCGATGCGCGCCGGTGCCGTGCTGGCATGGTCGCCAATCTGGTCGAAGGCATGGCTGATGCAGGCCTGCATGTGCTGCAGGCGGTCGAGCAGGGCCTCGAGCTGTGGGCGTTGCCGGTCGTCGAGCGCCGAGCGCCCGAGCACACCGGCGTGCAGCAGCGCTGCCGCAAGCGGCGTGCGCAGCTGGTGCGCCAGATGCGCGGCGAACTGTCCGAGCGCTACCAGTTGCCGCTCGCGCTCAAGCCCGACGCGCTCCGCCGCGGCGGCCGTCACATCGGCCAGCGTCCAGATGGTCTCGCCGGCCGGGGTGGCACTCTGCTGCACCCGCAGGCAGCGGCGATCAAGCAGAAACTCGTCGGCCACGCCGGTCGGGGTGAGGCGGGCGAGGAAGGTCGACCAGAGCCCCCCCGGCTCGAGCCCGGCGAGCTGCGCCGCCAGCGCCGAACTCTGCAGCACGCGACCGGCGCCATCGACCACCGCCACCGCCAGCGGCAAGGCGTCGAGGATCACGGCGAGGCGCGCCGCCACCGCGGTGCGCTGACGCAGGCTGTTGGCGAGCCGGCCCGACGCCTCCTGCAGCGCGCGCCTGATGGCCGCCTGCTCGGCTTGCAGATGGTCGAGGGCGGCCGCAGCGCCGGCACCCGCAGCGGCAGCCTCTGCGGCAGACGGGACTGGCTCGGACTGCGCGGGCAGGTTCATCGGGGCAAAGGCGCTTTGGCAGGCGGAGTGTGGCAGCCACCTTATTATGGTCCGGTTGCCGGCGGTGAATGGTGAGCCGTGCCCCGGCCCTGCTAAAGTTCGGGGTCCCGGGGCCGATACCGGGTTGTCCAGGAAAGCCCGCCCACTCATGTCCGAACTGTTCCGCAACATCGAGGCGCGCACCCGGCTGGCCGGGACAAACAAGCTCGAGATCCTGCTGTTCTCGCTCGGCGTGGATGCGCGCACCGGACGGCGCGAGACCTTCGGGCTCAATGTGTTCAAGGTGCGCGAGGTGCTCAAGGCGCCGCCGGTCACCGCAGCACCCGACATGCCCGGGGTGGTCGAAGGCATGGTGTCGATGCGCGGCATCCTGGTGCCGGTCATCCACCTCGGCCGCTACACCGGCATCCACCCCGAGACGCCGCCCGATGTCATGATCATCACCGAATACAACGGCCACACGCAGGGCTTTCTGGTCGAGGCAGTGGACACCATCCTGCGGCTCGACTGGGGTTCGATGCGGGTGCCGCCAGACATGCTCAGTGGCCACATGACCGGCTTGGTGACGGCGGTCACCGAACTGGCCGACGGCCGCCTGGTGATGATGCTGGACGTCGAGAAGATCCTCGCCGAGACCGCGCCGCCGCAGGACGAGACCGTGTTCCAGAGCATCCGCCCGGTGTCCGAGGCGCACGGCATCGTGTATTTCGCCGATGACTCGGCGGTGGCCCGCCAGCAGATCGCGCGCACGCTCGACGCCATGCAGGTGCGCTACCGCAGCGCCATCAACGGCCTCAAGGCCTGGGACGACCTGCAGCGCCTTGCCGACCACGCCGAGCTGCTTGGCGAACCGGTCGAGAACCATGTCCGCGTCATCCTCACCGACATCGAGATGCCCGAGATGGATGGCTACATGCTGACCCGCCGCGTCAAGTCAGACCCGCGCTTTCGCAAGGTGCCGGTGCTGATGCACTCCTCGCTGTCGTCGAGCTCCAACGAGCGGCTCGGCCTCGCCGTAGGCGTCGATGCCTACGTGCCCAAGTTCGAGCCGCACCGGCTCGCCGAAACCATCGCCGGTCTGCTTGCGGAGGCCGCCTGAACCATGACCATGCTTGCCCGTTCCGCCGAACCGGTGTCCCTGCTCGACGCCGTCGATGCGCGCACCAAACTCGCCGGCTCCAACCGCATGGAGCTGCTGTTGTTTTCGATCGGCACGCCGGAAGTGTTCGCCGTCAACGTGTTCAAGGTGCGCGAGGTCTGCCGCACCCCCGAGATCACGCTCACGCCGAACATGCCGGCGGGGGTCGATGGCGTCATCAACCTGCGCGGCAACATCATCCCGGTGCTCAATCTGGCCTTCTTCCTCGACCACGACGGCGTCGCCAACTGCAGCAACCGCACCATGATGGTGACTGAGTACAGCCGGCGCACCCAGGGCTTCCTGGTCGCCGCGGTGGACCGCATCGTGCGCGTCGACTGGGAGAGCGTGCACGCGCCCGAGGGCCTGATGGCGCGCAGCGATGGCCTGGTCACCGCCATCACCGAGTTGCCCGACGGCCAGCTGGTGTCGATCCTCGACGTCGAGCAGATCCTCGCCACGGCGTTCGGCGAGATCGCGGTACCCGAACTCGAGCGGGCCGAGGTCGACCCGGGCACCTTCCTGTTCTTCGTCGATGACTCGTCGGTGGCGCGCCGCGAGATCGGCTCGGTGATGGACAAGCTGGGCATCCGCACGCAACTCGCCACCAATGGCAACGAAGCCCTGCGCCGCCTGCAGGCGCTGGCGTCACAGGCCGAGCGGGATGGCGAGAAACTGGCCGAGACGCTCAAGGTGATCCTCGTCGATGCCGAAATGCCGGAGATGGATGGTTACGTCCTGACCCGCCACCTCAAGGCCGACCGCCGCTTCGCCGGCATTCCGGTGGTGATGCACTCGTCGCTTTCGTCGGAGGCGAACAAGGCGATGGGCGCTGCTGTCGGGGTCGACGCCTATGTCGCAAAATTCCATCCCGAGATCCTCGCCGACACCCTGCGGCCCCTGATCAGCCGCTGAGCGCGGTGACCCTAGCACAACGGAAATCCGACCATGGCCGACCCGAACATGAAATTCCTGATCGTCGACGATTTCGCGACGATGCGGCGAATCGTCCGCAACCTGCTCAAGGAACTCGGTTTCGCCAACGTCGACGAGGCCGAGGACGGCAATGTCGCCCTGCACAAGCTGCGTGGCAGCAAGTTCGATTTCGTCGTGACCGACTGGAACATGCCGAACATGACCGGCATCGAGCTGCTACGGGCGGTGCGCGCCGACCCCACGCTCAAACACCTGCCGGTGCTGATGGTGACTGCCGAGGCCAAAAAGGAAAACATCATCGCGGCTGCGCAGGCCGGCGCCAACGGCTACGTCGTCAAGCCCTTCACCGCCGCCACGCTGGACGAGAAGCTGCAGAAGATCTTTGCCGCCATGGCGGCGCGCGCGGCCTGAGGAGAGACGCATGAGCGCGAACGACGCCGACAGCCCGGAACTCGAAGCCCTGTTCGACAGCATCGTCGCCGAGACGGTGGCGGCGCGCTGCGCCGAGACCGGCGAGACGCCCCCGGCCAGCACCTCGACCTCGCTGCCGGCCCACCCGGGCGTCTCCGCAGCGTCGCCGGGCGGCGCGCCCGGCGACGTGTTCGCGCATGTTGGCCAGCTCACCCGCCAGCTCCACGACACCCTGCGCGAACTCGGCCATGACCGCAAGCTCGCCGAGGTGGCCGACAGCATTCCCGACACCCGCGACCGCCTCGGCTATGTCGCGCGTCTGACCGAGGACGCCGCCAACAAGGTGCTGGCCGCCACCGAACGCGCGCAACCGCTGCAGGACTCGATCGTCGCCGCCGCCGGCGCGCTCGAGGCGCGCTGGAGCGCGGTGTTCGCCAGTGGCAGCGAACCCGAGGCCTTCCGCCAGTTGGCCGAGGACACCCGCGCCTTCCTGCTGTCGACCCGCAGCGCAGCCAGCGCCACCCGCGACGAGTTGCGCGCCATCATGATGGCGCAGGATTTTCAGGACCTGACCGGCCAGGTGATCAAGCGCATGACCGACCTGACCACCCGGCTCGAGCAACAGTTGCTCGCCATTCTCATCGAACATGCGCCAGCCGACCGGGTCGCCGATGCCGGGGGCCTGCAGGGGCCCGCCTTCAACGCCAGAACCCGGGGCGAAACTCTGGGTAACCAAGGCGAAGTCGATGCACTGCTCGAGAGCCTGGGCTTTTAGGAGACCGCCATGAGCGCGTTCAGCGGAATGGAAGAGTTGCTGCAGGATTTCCTGCAGGAGGCCTCGGACCTGTTGTCCGACGTCGACAACAAGCTGGTCGAACTCGAACAGCACCCCGACGACACCCGTCTGCTCAACGACATCTTTCGCGGCTTCCACACCATCAAGGGCGGCGCCGGGTTCCTTGGCGCGACCGAGATGGTCGCTCTCTGCCACCGCACCGAGAACCTGTTCGACAAACTGCGGCAGCACACGCTGACGCTCGACCCGGCGATCATGGACGTGATCCTCGAAGCCACCGCCGAAGTGCGCCACATGATGGTCAGCCTGGCGTCCGCGGCGCAGCCGGATGCTGCGCCGGCCACCTTGCTGGCGGCGCTCGATGCCGTGCTCGAGGGCGGCGCGCCGCTGCCGGCCGCCATCGCCCCGGCCGGCACGCCGACGCAGTTTGCCGGCGGCCCGCAGGCGGCCAACCACGGCCCGGACTGGTCCGCGCTGCTGGCCGCCCTGGCACCGCCCGGGCGCGCGCCGGAACACGCCGAAGCCGCGGCGACCACCCCCGTTGCCGCGGCCACCCCCGCCGAAGCACCGACGCCGCGCGCGCCGGCCAAAGCGGGCGTGGCAACGGCTGCCCGCGACTCGACCATCCGCGTCGACACCGACCGCCTCGATCAGGTGCTCAACCTTTCCGGCGAGATCGGCCTGACCAAGAACCGCCTCAACTGCCTGCGCGCCGAGTTGCTGGCCGGCAACACCGGGCCGGACACCGTGAACGCCATGGACGCCGCCATCTCCCAGCTCGACCTGCTGGTCGGCGACCTGCAGAACGCGGTCATGAAGACGCGCATGCAACCGGTCGGCAGCCTGTTCCAGAAGTACCCGCGGCTGGTGCGTGACCTCGCCCGCCAGCTCGGCAAGGAGGTGGAACTGGAGATCAGCGGTGGCGACACCGAACTCGACAAGACCATCATCGAGGACCTCAAGGATCCGTTGGTGCATCTGGTGCGCAATGCCGTCGACCACGGCGTCGAGATGCCGGCCGAACGCATCGCCGCCGGCAAGCCGGCCAAGTCGACGGTGCGCCTCAGCGCCCAGCAGGCCGGCGACCACATCGTTCTGGAGATCAGCGACGACGGCCGCGGCATCCGCGCCGAGGTGCTGCGTCGCAAGGCGCTCGACAAGGGCCTGATCGACTACGAGACAGCCAATTCGCTGGACGAGGCCTCCAGTCTCAAGCTGATCTTCCTGCCCGGCTTCTCGACCAAGGACCAGATCTCCGACGTGTCGGGACGCGGCGTCGGCATGGACGTGGTCAAAACCAATATCCAGAAACTCAACGGCCGCATCGACATCCACTCGCAGCCCGGGCTCGGCACCACCTTCAGCGTGCACCTGCCGCTGACCTTGGCGATCATGCCGGTGCTGGTGGTCAAGGTGCAGCAGCAGTCGTTCGCCGTGCCGCTGTCCATGGTGCGCGAGATCATGCCGCTGGTGCCGGACTCGATCCAGCATGTGTCCGGCCGCGCCACGCTGGTGCTGCGCGACGAGGTGCTGCCGGTACGCTCGCTGGCCGGCATGCTCAACCGGCCGGCCGGGGCTGCGCCGTTTGGCGTGCTGATGCAGACCTCGGCACGGGGCTCCTTCGTGCTCGGGGTCGATGGTTTCGTCGGCCGCGACGACGTGGTGATCAAGCCGCTCGCCGACATCAAGCCCAAGGGTGTCTCGGGCGCCACCCTGTCGGGTGACGGCTCGGTGGTGCTGGTGCTGGACATCGAGGCCATGCTCGACGAACCGGGCAGTGTGATGCTCGGCTATACCTTCAACCGCGAAAGCGCGTCGGCCGGTACGCCGCGTCCCGATGCGCTGGCGGCCTGAGCCCAGTGGACCGGCCAGCCTGACCAGCGGCTAGAGCAGACCGGCCTCGGCGAAGGAGAACACCCGGCGCCGCGTCACCACTAGGTGGTCCAGCGTGCGCACATCGACCAGCGCCAGCGCGTCGCGCAGCGCGCTGGTCAGGCTGCGGTCGGCGGCGCTCGGCTCGGTCGACCCCGACGGGTGGTTGTGCGCGAACACCACGGCACTGGCATTGTGCTCGAGCGCGCGGCGCACCACTTCGCGCGGGTAGACGCTGGTCTGCGACACCGTGCCGCGGAACATCTCCTCCAGCGCCAGCAGGCGGTGCTGGGCGTCGAGAAAGATCACGCCGAAGACCTCGTAGGGCTTGAGACCGATGCCGAGGCGCAGAAAATCGCGCACCGCGTCCGGCGAGTCGAGCAACGGCGTGCCGGGCAGGCCCTGCGCCATGCCGCGGCGAACCAGTTCCACCGCCATGGCGACCCGCTGCCGCACCCGGGCCGGCCGTCCTGAGCAGGGTTGCATCGATGGCAGCATCAGGCCGGCCAGGCCACCGGCGTCATGCAGCAGGCGGTGCAGGGCGCGGGACGGCGCGGCGCCCATCAGGTCGGCCAGCAGGGCGGTGTCGTCGCAGCCTTGCCAGCGTCCCGCGCCGTCCGGTCGGGCGACAGCGACCGCGTTACACTCGCGCGCATGGACCCGCTCGCCAGCTCCCCCGTCCGCCACTTCGTGCTCGGTGTCACCGGTGGCATCGCCGCATACAAGTGCGCCGAACTGGTGCGCCTGTGGGTGCGGCAGGGCCACACCGTGGATGTGGTGATGACCGCCGCCGCCAAGGCCTTCGTCGGCCCGGTGACCTTCCAGGCGCTGTCCGGGCGGCCGGTGCGTGACGATCTCTGGCACTGCGAAGGCGGCGGCATGGACCATATCGCGCTGACCCGTGGTGTGGATGCGCTGATCGTAGCCCCGGCATCGGCCGATTTCATCGGCAAGTTGACCTATGGTCTGGCAGACGACCTACTCTCCACCCTGTGCCTGGCGCGTGACTGCCCTCTGCTAGTGGCGCCAGCCATGAACCGGCAGATGTGGGAGAACCCGGCAACGCGCCGCAATGTCGCGCAACTGCGCGCCGACGGCGTGACGGTCCTCGGCCCGGCCAGCGGCGAGCAGGCCTGCGGCGAGGTCGGCGAGGGGCGCATGCTCGAGCCCGAGGAGATTGCCTGGCGGGTCGAGGCGCAGCTGCTGCCCAAGCCGCTCGCCGGCCGCCGCGTGCTGCTCACCGCCGGCCCCACCCTCGAACGCATCGACCCGGTGCGCGCGCTGATCAACCGCAGTTCCGGGCGCATGGGCTACGCCATGGCTGCTGCCGCGCGCGACGCCGGTGCTGCCGTCACTCTGGTGTCGGGGCCGGTGGCGTTGCCAGCGCCGGGCGATGTGCGGGTGCTGCGCGTGGAGACCGCCGCGCAGATGCTCGCCGCAGTCGAGTCGGAAGTGCCCGGGGCCGACATCTTCGTCAGCGTGGCGGCAGTGGCCGACTACCACTGCGCCCAAGTCTCCATGCACAAGCTCAAGCGCGACGGCAGCCCGCTGCGACTCGAACTGGCGCCCAATCCGGACATCCTCGCCAGCGTAGCGGCGCGCCCCGACGCGCCGTTCTGTGTTGGTTTTGCCGCCGAGAGCGAGGACCTGCTCGCCAACGCCGAGGCCAAGCGGCAACGCAAGCGCCTTCCGCTGCTGGTCGCCAACGACGCCAGCGCGATCGGCAGCACAGAGAGCACGCTGCACCTGCTCGACGAAGCCGGCGTGCACAGTCTGCCGCCCGCCGACAAGACCGTGTCGGCACGCCGGGTGGTCGAGCACGTCGCCCGGCTGTTCAACGCCAGCCGGCGCCACCCCCAGGAGGCACGCTGATGCGGGTCGAACTGCGCATCCTCGACGCGCGCCTGCGCGAATCACCGCCGGCCTATGCGACCGCCGGCAGCGCCGGCCTCGACCTGCGCGCCTGCATCGAGGCACCGATCGGCATCGCGCCGGGCAGCACCCACCTCATCCCCACCGGCATGGCGCTGCATCTGGCCGACCCGGGCTATGCCGCGGTGCTGCTGCCACGCTCCGGGCTCGGCCACAAGCACGGCATCGTGCTCGGCAATCTGGTCGGGCTGATCGACTCCGACTACCAGGGGCAGGTCTTCGTCTCGCTGTGGAACCGCGGCCACCAGCCCTTCGAACTGCAGCCGCTGGAGCGCATCGCGCAGCTGGTGATCGTGCCAGTGGCGCGCGCCGAGTTCGTCGAGGTCGAAGCGTTCGCGGCCAGTGACCGCGGGGCAGGTGGCTTCGGGAGCACCGGGCGTGGCTGAGCACGGCATCATCTTGTTCGCGCATGGCGCCCGCGCGGCGTCGTGGGCGCAGCCCTTCGAGCGCCTGCGCGACATGGTCGCCGGCAACCACCGCGACGGGCCGGTTCGCGTGGCCTATCTGGAACTGATGGCGCCAGACCTGCCGAGCGTGGTCGATGGCATGGTGGCCGAGGGCGTTGCCCGCATCGACCTGTTCCCGATCTTCCTGGCGGTGGGCAGCCATCTGCGCGAAGACCTGCCAGCGCTGGTCGAGGCCGCCCGCACCCGCCACCCGCAGCTAAGCATCCGCGTGCACCCGGCGCTGGGCGAAAGCGAGGCGATGCTGCGCGTCATCGCCACCGGCGTGGCTCAGTCGCTGGCGGACGACTGACGCACCCGTTCGTAGAGCGCGATGGCGCCGGCCATCGCCACATTCAGCGACTCGGCGCGACCCGGCATGGGGATGGTGATGCGGACATCGGCGCGCTGCAGCGCCGCCGCGCCGAGCCCGGCGCCCTCGCCGCCGAGCAGCAGCGCGACATCGCCGCGCAGGTCCGCGTCGAACAGCGGCAGACCCTCGCGCGGAACCAGCGCGGCCACCCGGCCGGTGTAGGCGTCGAGCGCCTGCGTCAGGTCGGCGCCCTGCCAGACCGGCAGCGCGGCATGCGCGCCCTGCCCGGCGCGCAGTGCCTTCCACGACCAGGCGTCGGCGCACCCCGGCCCCAGCCACGCCTGGTCCAGCCCGCAGGCGGCCGCCACGCGCAGCAAGGCACCGACGTTTCCCGGGTCCTGCACGGCGTCCAGCACCAGCACGCTGCCCTGCGTCAGCGGGTGGCAGGCCGGCACCGGCACCACCGCCAGCAGGCCGGCGGGTGTCGCCGCTGGCGACACGGCGGCCAGACAGTCATCGTCGACCAGCACCAGGTCGGCTCCCGCGCCACGCCAGCGCCCGGCCTCGGCGGCGCGCGAGGCGGCCAGCAGCAGGCGTGCCACCGGCTGCTGCGCGGCCAACCAGTCCTGCACCAGATGCTCGCCATCCAGCACCGCCAGCCCGCTGCGGCGGCGCTCGCGCGCGTGCTCGAACAGCGCCCGCACCTGCTGCAGCAGGGGGTTGCGGCGGCTGCGGACGGTCTCCATGGGCGCGCAGCATACCCCGTCGGACTCAAGTAAAGTCCTGAGCATCCGTAACCTCTCTTTGCAGACCCCGGCACGCGAAAGGCTGTTCTCCGCCCATGTTCATCATCATCGGCTACATCGTCACCCTCGGCTCGATCTTCGGCGGCTTCGCAATGGCCGGCGGACACCTCGCCGCGCTGTTCCAGCCGCTCGAGCTGTTGATGATCTTCGGCGGCGCGGCCGGCGCCTTCATCACCGGCAACAGCCCGAAGAACGTCAAGGCCACGCTCAAGGCCTTCCCCCAACTGTTCAAGGGTGCCGCCTACAACAAGGCGCTCTACATCGATGTGCTGGCCATGCTCTTCGAGATCCTTGCCAAGGTGCGCAAGGAGGGCCTGATGTCGATCGAGTCGGACGTCGAGGAACCGGACAAGAGCGCGATCTTCTCCAAGTATCCCAAGGTGGTGAGCGACCACCACGTCATGGAGTTCCTCACCGACTACCTGCGCATGATGGTCGGCGGCAACCTCAATGTGTTCGAGATCGAGGCGCTGATGGACGCCGAACTCGAGGCCCACCACAAGGAACAGCACGCCCCGGCCGACGCCCTCTCCAAACTCGGCGACGGCATGCCGGCCTTCGGTATCGTCGCCGCGGTGATGGGCGTGGTGCACACCATGGAATCGTTGCATCTGCCGCCGGAAGAGCTCGGCCTGCTGATCGCCCACGCGCTGGTCGGGACCTTCCTCGGCATCCTGCTCTCCTACGGCATGGTAGCGCCGCTGTCAGCACTGCATGAGCAGAAGGCCACCGAGGCGAGCAAGATCTACGACTGCATCAAGGCGGTGCTGCTGGCCAGCATGAATGGCTACGCGCCGCCAGTGGCGGTGGAGTTCGGACGCAAGGTGCTGTTCTCGACCGACCGCCCAGGCTTCCGCGAGCTCGAGGACGAGATCAAGAACCGCAAGGGCAAGTGAGCCCGAGGCAAGCGGACCCCAGGGCAAGTGAACCCTAGGGCAAGTGAAACTCGGCGCGCCGGCGACCATGGAGTGAGCACCAGTGAGTGACGACAGTCAGCGGCCGATAGTCTTCAAACGGGTCAAGAAGACTTTCCACGGCGGCCACCATGGCGGCGCCTGGAAGATCGCGTACGCCGACTTCGTCACCGCGATGATGGCCTTCTTCCTGCTGATGTGGCTGCTGACCTCGGTCAACAAGGCCAAACTCGAAGGCATCTCCAGTTACTTCAAGACGCCGATGCGGGTGGCGCTGACCGGTGGCGGGTCGGGTACCAAATCGAGCATGCTGCCCAACAAGGGTGACGGCATCCTGATGAAACCCGGTACCCGTCCGGAACAGGGCAAGGGCGACAAGCCCGACCAGGGCGATGGCGACAAGGCCGGTCAGGGTGAATCCGACCTGAAAGTGATCGCCGACGCGATCCAGGTGCGGGTCGAAAAACGCAGGCTCGAGGAACTCAAGGAGCAGATCGAACAGGCCATCCTGGTGGTTCCGGCGCTGGCCAAGTTCAAGGAATTGATCAGGATCGAACTCACCACCGACGGCCTGCGCCTGCAGATCCTCGACGACCGGAACCGACCTTCCTTCGACCTCGGCAGCGGCCGCATGAAGGACCACACCTCGGCCGTGCTCAGGCAACTGGCTGTTCTGCTCAACCAGGTGCCCAACCGCATCAGCGTCTCCGGCCACACCGACTCCAAAGCCTACGCGGGCGGGCTCGGCGGCTACTCCAACTGGGAACTCTCCGCCGACCGCGCCAACTCGGCGCGGCGCGAGCTGGTCAACGGCGGCATCGAGGAAGGCAAGATCCTGCGTGTGGTCGGGCTCGGCTCGGCGGTGCCGTTCGACAAGGACAACCCTGCCAACCCGATGAACCGCCGCATCACGATCATGGTGCTCAACAAGAAGGCGGCCGAGATCGTGAGCTCCGATGGCGGCACGCTCGACGTGTTGCGCCCCACAGAACAGGTCCCGACCCAGCTTGCCCCACCGGAAGCCCCCCTCGCCGCCGAGCGTCGCTGAGCCGGCCGCGCCGCCACTGCGCAAGGCCCTGCTCTGCCTGCTCGGTGCGACGGTGATGGTCGGCACGCTGCTGGTCGCCCTGCCGCCGCACGACGAAACACTGCTGCAGTGGGCGTGGCTGCATGGCGCGCTGGCCGCCTCGCTGGCGTGGGCCACCGCCCTGCCGCGCTGGTGGGTGCCGATCCTGCTGCTGTTCGCGCCGGCCGCCGTGCTGGCGCTCTCGCTCGAGGTGCCGCCGCTGGCCTGGCTCGCCGCCGGTCTGCTGCCATGGCTGGTGTTCCGCGGCGTGATCCGCGACCGCGTGCCACTGTTTCTCAGCGACACGCCGGCCACTCGCCATCTGCTGGACCTGATCACCGACGAGCACCCGGTGAGCGTCATCGACCTCGGCTGCGGGACTGGTGGCCTGCTGCTGGCGCTGCGCGCCGAGCGCCCGATCGCGCGCCTGCGCGGCGTCGAGAACGCGCCCCTGACCTGGCTCATCGCCCGCCTGCGGCTGGCCAATGCCGCCATCGACGTGGCCTACGGCTCGCTCTGGGACGAATCGCTGGCCGGCCATGACATCGTCTACGCCTACCTTTCGCCAGCCGCCATGCCACGCCTGTGGGAGAAGGCGGCGCGCGAGATGCGGCCGGGCAGCCTGCTGGTCAGCAACAGTTTTGCGGTGCCCGACGTGGCACCACAGCGGGTCATTCCGCTCGACGGCAGCGGTATGGCCACCGCCCTCTACGTCTGGGAAATGCCGGGACCCAAGCCCTTGAACGGCGGCTCGGTACCCGCCTGAGCGCCGGCCAGCACGCGTGCCACCGGCCCGAAACTGCGGCGGTGGGCAGGGCAAGGCCCGAGCCGCTGCAACGCCTCGAGATGCGCGGGCACCGGGTAGCCGGCGTGGCGTTCGAACCCATAGCCCGGGTACGTCAGCGCCAGGTCGCGCATGACCGCGTCGCGCGTCGTCTTGGCGAGGATGGAGGCTGCCGAGATGGCCGGCACCGTGGCATCGCCGCCGACCACGCAGCGCGTGGCATGCTCCCAGCGCGGCGCGCGGTTGCCATCGACCCAAACCTCGCCGGGCAGCAGGTCGAGCGCCGCGACCGCGCGGTGCATGGCGAGCAGGGTCGCCTGCAGGATGTTGAGCTGATCGATCTCCGCCACGCTGGCGACACCGACTGCCCACGCGCACGCTTCGCCGCGGATGCGCACCGCCAGAGCCTCGCGGCGCGCGGCGCTGAGCTGTTTGGAATCGGCCAGGCCGGTCACATCGAAACCCTCGCCGAGCACCACCGCTGCGGCGTGTACCGGACCGGCCAGCGGGCCACGGCCGGCCTCATCGACGCCGGCGACGATCACATGCCTGCCCTTGCCATCCGCGAGCGTTCCAGACTGCTTGCCACGGCATCGACGATCGCCGTCTGCGTGTCGGCCAGCAAGGCCCGATGGATCTCGGCGAATGCCGCCCGCTGCGCCTCCCGCTCGGGATTCGCCAACTGCTGGGCGAGCGCCTCGGCCAAGGCCTCTTCGGTGGCGCCGCGCTGCAGCAACTCCGGCACCACCTGACGCCCGGCGAGGATGTTGGGCAGCCCGACCCAGGGCAGATAGGCACGCCAGCGCATCAGCTGGTACGACAGCCACGGCATGCGGTAACTGATCACCATCGGCTTCTTCAGCAGGGCCGCTTCGAGCGTTGCGGTGCCGGACGCGATGAGCGCCGCGTCGCAGGCCTCCAGCGCCTGGTGGGCGTGGCCAAACAGGACCTGGAATCGGTCAGGCCGGCGGGCATGGAAACGCAGCAGCCAGCGAAAGCGCTCGAAGGTCGGCCGGGTCGCCATCGGCACCAGAAAGACCGCCTCCGGGTGCTGGTCGAGCAGGCGCTCGGCAGTGCGGATGAACAGCAGGCCGAGATGCTCGACTTCGGCCAGCCGCGAGCCCGGCATCAGCACCACCACCGGCTGGGCGAGCGCGTCGATCCGCAGGCTGCGACGCGCACCCGGCGTGTCGGGGTGCATCGGCAAACGGCTGGCGAGTGGATGGCCGACGTAGGTCACCGGAATGCCGGCTGCCTTGTACAGCGGTGGCTCCATCGGGAACAGCGCCAGCACGCGGTCGGCGGCCTTGCCGATGCTGCGGATGCGCCCGCCACGCCAGGCCCAGATCGACGGACTCACGTAATGGATGGTGGCGATGCCCGCGGCCTTGAGACGCCGCTCGAGGGTCAGGTTGAAATCCGGCGCATCGACCCCGACGAAGACGTCAGGCCGTTCACGCAAAAAATACGCGCCCAGCCGTCGGCGCACCCGCAGCAGCGCTGGCAGCCGCCGCAGCACCTCGACGTAACCACGCACCGCCAGCATCTCCTGCGGGAACAAGGTGTGCATGCCCGCGGCCAGCATCCGCGGCCCGCCGATGCCGACAAAGCGCGCATCCGGCCAGCGCGAACGCACCGCCTCGATGAAGCCGGCACCGAGCAGGTCGCCCGACGCTTCGCCGGCGACGATGCCGATCAGTGGCGCATGCGACGCCGCCTCGGCCCGGGGCTGCTGCAAAAACACCATGGCTCAGCGAACAATGCCGCGCGTGGAGCGAGCGAGGAACTCCACCAAAGGCTGCACCTCCGCGACTGCCGCGGCCTGCTCGGCGAGCTCCACCTTGGCCTGCTCGAGCGTCAAGCCCTTGCGGTAGAGCGTCTTGTAGGCGCGCTTGATGCCGGCAATGGCCTCAGCACTGAAGCCCCGGCGCTTCAGTCCTTCGCTGTTGATGCCGTGGGCCTGCGCGGTGTTGCCGCCGGCCAGCACATAGGGCGGCAAGTCTTGCAAGAGCACGGTGCCGACTGCTGTCATGCAGTGCGCGCCGACTTTGCAGAACTGGTGCACGCCGGTGTAGCCACCGAGAATGGCCCAGTCGTCGATGTGGACGTGCCCGGCAAGGTTGGTGCAGTTGGCGAAGATGGTGTGGCTGCCGACCTGGCAGTCGTGCGCGATGTGCACATAGGCCATGACCCAGTTGTGGCTGCCCACCCGGGTCACCCCGGCATCCTGCACGGTGCCGCTGTTGATGGTGCAGTACTCGCGGAAGGTGTTGCCGTCACCGATCTCGACGCGGGTCGGCTCGCCGGCGTATTTCTTGTCTTGCGGCTGCTCGCCGATCGAGCTGAACTGGAAGATGCGGTTGTCGCGGCCGATGCGGGTATGGCCGGTCAGCACCACGTGCGGGCCGATGGTGGTGCCCGCGCCGACCTGCACATGGGGGCCGACGATGCTGTAGGCGCCCACCGTAACGCCGGCCGCCAACTGCGCCGCCGGGTCGACCAGCGCCGTGGGGTGGATCGACCCTCCGGGTGCTGCGTACGGCTCAGACATCCCGCACCGTGCACATGATGTCGGCGCTGGAAACCAGTTTGCCGTCGACCTCGGCAGTGGCGGCAAAAGTCCACAGGCTGAGCTTGTGCTTGGCCAGTTGCGCGGTGATGCGCAGGCTGTCGCCGGGCACCACCGGCCGCTTGAAACGGGCGTTGTCGACACCCGTGAGGAAATAGACGGTGTTGTCGCCTGCGGTGGCGCCTCCGGCCATCTCCGCCTCGCTGGTCACTGCCGCGAGCAACGCCGCTGTCTGCGCCATCGCTTCGATGATCAGCACGCCGGGCATCACCGGGTAGTTGGGGAAATGCCCCTGAAAGAACGGCTCATTGATGGTCACGTTCTTGAGCGTCACCACGCGCTGGCCGGGGGTGTACTCGAGCACGCGATCGACCAGCAGGAACGGGTAGCGGTGCGGCAGGCGGTCCAGCACGCCGCGAATGTCGATGATCTGGCTCATGCGCTCTCGGAAGGTTCGGAAGGGGAGACGTCGGCCACGCCCGCAGCGCCGACGCCCTGCTCAAGCGCGCGCAAGCGACGCGAGAGGTCGTCAAGGTGGCGCAACTGTGCCGCATTGCGGCGCCACTGCGCAAACGGCATGAACGGGAACACCGATGCGTAGACACCCGCTTCGCCGATCGACCGGGTGATCGCGGTGCCGCCGGCGATCTCGCTGCCGCCGGCGATCTCGAGATGCCCGCTGATCATGGCGGCGCCGCCGATCCGGCAGCGAGGCCCGATGCGCGTGCTGCCGGCGATGCCGACGCAGCCGGCCACCGCCGTGTGCTCGCCGAGCACGCAGTTGTGGCCGATCTGGATCTGGTTGTCGAGCTTGACGCCGTCGGCGATGACGGTGTCCTCCAAGGCGCCGCGGTCGATGGTGGTATTGGCGCCGACATCGACATGGTCGCCGATCACCACCCGGCCGGTCTGCGGGATGTGTTCCCAGCGCTCGCCGGTCCAGGCCAGCCCAAACCCATCGGCGCCGATCACTGCGCCGGAATGCAGGATGCAGTGCGCGCCGATGACGCAACCGTCGTAGACCACCACCCGCGGGTGCAGGCGGGTACCCGCGCCGATGCTGACGCCGCCCCCGACCACGCAGCCGGCGCCGATGGCGACTCCGGGACCGATCCGCGCGCCGGCCCCGACCACGGCATGCGGTCCGACCTGCGCCAACCGGTCGATGATGGCCGAGGCATCGACGATAGCCGAGGGGTGGATGCCGGACTCGAGCGGCGGCAAAGGATGCAGCAGACGCGAGGCACGGGCAAAGGCGAGGTAGGGGTCGGCCACCCGCAGACGGGCGCCGGCAAAGTCTGCCGGGCACTCGGTGTCGGGGCGCATCAACACTGCCGCGGCGCGGCAAGCGGCGAGCTGGCGGCGGTACCTGGGATTGGCGAGGAAGCTCAGCTGCCCGGCGCCGGCCGCCTCGAGGGTGCCGACACCATCGATGCACACCGCCGAATCACCCTCGACGACGGCGTCGAGGTGTGTCGCGAGCACACCCAGCGGGATGGCGGTCGCCATCTTCGAACCGAGACCGCGGGGGCCTACTTGGCTTCGGCGGCGAGTGCCTTGAGCACCTTGTCGGTGATGTCGACGCGCGGGCTGCGGTACACCGCATCCTGCACGATCAGGTCGAACTTCTCCGCCTCGGCCAGCTTGCGGATCACCTTGTTGATCTGGTCGAGCATGCCCGAGAGCTCCTCGTTGCGGCGGCGGTTCACGTCTTCCTGCAACTCGCGGTTCTTGCGCTGCAGTTCGCGGGTCAGGGCGCCCAATTCGCGCTCCTTCGACTGCCGTTCGGAATCCGACATGGTCACACCGTCTTTCTCGATCCGAGTCTGCAGGTCCTTGGCCTGCTTTTCCATCTTCTGCAGTTCCTGCACGCGACTCTCGAACTCCTTTTCCATCTTCTTCTTGACGCGCTCTGCGGGTGCCGACTCGCGCATGATGCGCTCGGTGTCCACCACGCCGACCTTGAGCGGCCCGCCAGCGGGTTCGGCGGCGCGCGTCAGCGGCGCGGCGAGGGTCAGAACCGCGAGCGCGGCGATGGCGACAAGGGAACGGCTTGCTGCTGCTGTCATGGTCTAGCCTCTTCTTGCGAAAGGGTCGGGGCCGCCTAGAACTGCGAGCCCATGGTGAACTGGAAGATCTGGGTGATGTCGTTGGGGCTCGAGTTGAGCGGCTTGGCGACCGACAACTGGATCGGGCCGAACGGCGACACGAAGTAGACACCGATACCGGCGGAGAACTTCGGACCGTCCTCGCCGCCGTTCTCCTGACTGTTGCGGATCAGGCCGCCATCGACAAAGGTGGAGATGCGGGCATTGCGCTCTTTGCCGAGGCCGGGGATTGGGTACAGCACCTCGGCGGTGGCGACCACGCGCTGATTGCCACCGACCGGCCGCGCGAGCAACCCGGCCCCGCTGGCCGTGTCTTTCGGGCCCAGGGTCGACGTGCGGAAACCCCGTACCGAGCCGATACCCCCGGCGTAGAAGTTCTTGAAGAAGGGCAGTTCGGACCCGCTGTAGCCGTTGGCGTAGCCGACCTCGCCGTTGAGCTTCAACACGAAATCGCCCACCAGAGGGGTGTAGTAGAGATGGTCGTAAGTGACCTTGTAGTACTTGAGATCGAGGCCGGGCGTACCAAACTCGAGTGTCGCTCGCTGACGGTGGCCGCTGGTCGGCAAGATAAAGCTGTTGAGGCGGTTGCGCGCCCAGCCCAGCGAGCCAATTAGGCCATTGTTGCTCTCACCCTGACGGGCTACATATTCGCAGGCGGAGCGGAAGCTTTTCTTGGTCGATGTGGAGTCTGGTTCGCAGCCGAACACCTCCAGCGTGGTGGACTCAAAAGCCAGACCAAGATTTATGGTGTCGGTCTCGTTGATCGGGACACCGAATCGAACACCCCCGCCAAGCGAGTCAGTGTTGTAAAGCGGCCCGAAGGACAGCAGCGAGAGGTCGCTGCGGCGCTTGTAAAGGTCGAAACCCCGACTCACACCGTCCACCGTCGAGTAAGGGTTGGTGAAAGACAGCGAGTAAACCGTATTGATACGCCCGGTGTTGGCGGCGAGGCTGATCGAGTTGCCACTGCCCAATACATTGGCCTGCGACACCGAGCTGCTCAGCAGCAGACCGTCGCTGGAAAACCCGCCGCCCAGCGTGATGGCGCCGGTGGACTTCTCCTTGACCTTAACGTTGACGTCGATCTGGTCGCTGCTGCCGGGTACCGCGGGCGTCTCGATGCCGACCTCGGCAAAATAGCCGGTGCGGTCGATGCGCCGCTTCGAGGCATCGATCTGCGCCGCGCTGTACCAGCCGCCCTCCATCTGGCGGAACTCGCGGCGAACGACTTCGTCCCGCGTCTTGGTGTTGCCGTTGACGACGATGCGGCGCACGTAGACGCGCCGACCCGGATCGATGAACAGGGTGAAGGCGGCTGTGCGCTTCTCCTTGTCGATTTCCGGCGCGGCATTGACGTTGGCAAACGCATAGCCATCGTTGGAAAGCCGATCGCTGATGGCCTTGGTCGAAGCGTTGAGCTTTTCGCGGCTGTAGCTGTCGCCGGAGCTGACCTTGATCAGCTTGCGCAACTCCTCTTCCGGCACCAGGAACTCGCCGGCCAGCTTGACGTCGGTGACCTTGTAAGGCTCGCCCTCGCTGATCGAGATGGTGATGTAGAGCGACTTGCGATCGGGTGTGAGCGAAACCTGGGTGCCCTCGACGTTGAACTCGAGATAACCACGGTTGAGGTAATAGCTGCGCAGTGTCTCCAGATCGGCCTGCAGCTTCTGCTTGGAGTACTGGTCGTTCTTGGTGTACCAGGACAGCCAGTCGGGCGTGCGCAGGGTCAGTTCGTCGAGCAGGTCGGCCTCCTTGAAGGTGCGCGCCCCGAGGATACGGATCTGCCGGATCTTGGCCGCTTCGCCCTCGACCACGCTGAAACGCAGACCGACGCGGTTGCGCTCCAGCGGCGTCACGGTGGTGGTGACGGTAGCGGCGTACTTGCCGCGCGCGTTGTACTGACGCTTGAGTTCCTGCTCGGCCTTGTCGAGCAGGGCGCGGTCGAAGGTGCGGGCGACGCCGAGTCCAAGTTCCTGCAGACTGCTCTTCAGCGCGTCGGCGGGGAATTCCTTGGTGCCCTCGATGTCGACACTGGCGATCGACGGACGCTCCTCGACGATCACCACCAACACGTCGCCCTCGAGTTCGAGCCGCACATCCTTGAAAAAACCGGTTTCGAAGAGCGCTTTGATGGCTTGGTCGCTGCGGTCGTCATCGAGCACATCGCCCACGCGCAGCGGCAAATAACTGAAAACCGTGCCGGCTTCGACGCGCTGAATGCCCTCGACGCGGATGTCGCGGATGGTCACCGGGTCACGCGCCACGGCGAGGTCGCTGAACACGATGGAAAACGCGAAGGCCAGTGCGGCGAAACCGAATCTCATATCGCTGGCTAGCCGGTGAGGAGTCTCTGGATATCGTTGTAGAAAGCCACCAGCATCATCGTGGCGAGCGCTGCAATGCCGATGCGCTGCCCGATCTCCATGACCCCGGGCGGCAGCGGGCGTCCAATGACGGACTCGGCCAGATGATACATGATGTGCCCACCGTCCAGAACGGGGACCGGCAGCAGGTTGAGCACGCCAAGGCTGATGCTCATGAGTGCCAGAAAACTGACGAAACTGAGCCAGCCCATGCGTGCCGACTGGCCGGCAAAGTCGGCGATCGCCACTGGTCCGCTGAGGTTGCTGGGCGAGACCTCGCCGGTGAGCATGCCACCGAGCATGCGCAGGCTGAAGACGCTGGTGTCCCAGGTCCGCAACACGGCATCGACCAAGGCCGCCGCGGGCGCAGCACGATGCTCCACGCTCTGCGCCGCGACCCAGGCGGGGTCGGGTCGCGGGCTCAGCCCGATGCGGCCGAAAGTCTCGCCGGCATGCCGCGCTGGCGCCGGCGTGACACGCAAATCGGCAGCGAGGCCCGCGCGCTCCACCGTGACCGTGAGCGGCGTCCCCGGACTGGCGCGCACGCGCGCGGCAAAATCCTCCCAGCCCGCGACCGGCCGACCGTCGATCGCCAGCACGCGGTCACCG
>VEQZ01000076.1 GCA_018882975.1 Rhodocyclaceae bacterium
GTGCAGGTCGTCGTGGTCGCGCTTGAAGACGGCGTGTTCCTTGATGTGGAAGACCACATAGAGGTCGCCCGCCGGCCCGCCGTTGACGCCATGCTCGCCCTCGCCGGACAGGCGGATGCGGTCACCCTCGTCCACGCCGGCCGGGATCTTGACCGACAAGGTCTTGTGCGACTTCACGCGTCCGCCACCTTGGCAGGTGCGGCACGGGTCTTGCAGCTCCTTGCCGCTGCCGTGGCACACCGGGCAGGTCTGCTGGATGCTGAAGAAGCCCTGCTGCATGCGCACTTGGCCGTGGCCCTTGCAGGTGCGGCAGGTGATCGGCTGCGTGCCAGGTTTGGCGCCGGTGCCGCCGCAGGTGCCGCATTCCTCCATGGTCGGCACGCGCAACTGCGTCTCGGTGCCGCGCGCGGCTTGCTCCAGCGAGATCTCGAGGTTGTAGCGCAGGTCGGCGCCGCGGTAGACGTTGCTGCGTCCGCCGCGCGCCTGGCCAAAGATGTCGCCGAAGATGTCGCCGAAGGCATCGGCAAAGTTGGGGCCGCCCCGCGGGCCGCCGCCCCCGGCCGCGCCATCCACCCCGGCGTGGCCGAACTGGTCGTAGGCTGCGCGCTTCTGCCCCTCGGACAGCACCTCGTAGGCCTCCTTGGCCTCCTTGAAGCTCTCTTCGGCCTTGGGGTTGTCCGGGTTGCGGTCCGGGTGGAACTTCATGGCCAGCTTGCGGTAGGCCTTCTTGATCTCGTCTTCGGACGCGTCCCGGTTGACCCCGAGCACGTCGTAATAGTCACGCTTCGCCATCGTCTACCGCACCGTCTCCCGTCCTGCTGCGGCGCCGCGTCCGGCGCCGTCTGCAGTGTGCTTCGTCCTGTGTCTGCCTCGTGCCGCTTGCCAGCCCGGCAGCTTACTTCTTCTCGTCCTTGACCTCGGTGAATTCGGCATCGACCACGTCGCCGTCGTCCTTGCCGCCAGTGGCCGCACCAGTGCCGCCCGCGCCACCAGCCTCGCCCGTACCCTCGGTGCTGGCGTACATCTGCTCGGCAAGCTTGTGCGAGGCCTCCATCAGCGCGGTGGTCTTGGCCTCGATGGCGTCCTTGTCGTTGCCCTTGAGCGCCTCCTCGACGTCCTTGATCGCCGCCTCGATCCTGGTCTTGTCCTCGGCCGAGACCTTGTCGCCGGCCTCGGTCAGCGTCTTCTTCACCGAATGCACCAGCGCGTCGGCGGCGTTGCGCGCCTGCGCCATGGCCAGCACCTTGGCGTCCTCGGCGGCGTTGGCCTCGGCGTCCTGCACCATGCGCTGGATCTCGTCCTCATTCAGGCCCGAGTTGGCCTTGATGGTGATCTTGTTCTCCTTGCCGGTGGCCTTGTCCTTGGCCGAGACGTGCAGGATGCCGTTGGCATCAATATCAAAGGTCACCTCGATTTGCGGCATGCCGCGCGCTGCCGCCGGAATGCCCTCGAGGTTGAACTGGCCGAGGCTCTTGTTGCCGCCGGCGACGTCACGCTCGCCCTGCAGCACGTGGATGGTCACCGCCGACTGGTTGTCGTCAGCCGTGGAGAAGACCTGGCTGGCCTTGGTCGGGATGGTGGTGTTCTTCTGGATGAGCTTGGTCATCACGCCGCCGAGGGTTTCGATGCCGAGGCTGAGCGGGGTCACGTCGAGCAGCAGCACATCCTTGACGTCGCCCTTGAGCACGCCACCCTGGATCGCGGCGCCCACGGCCACCGCTTCGTCGGGGTTAACGTCCTTGCGCGGCTCCTTGCCAAAGAAGGCCTTGACCGCCTCCTGCACCTTGGGCATGCGCGTCTGGCCGCCGACCAGGATCACGTCTTCAACGTCGCCGACCTTGAGCCCGGCATCCTTGATCGCGACCTTGCACGGCTCGATGGTGCGGGTGATCAGGTCTTCGACCAGACTCTCGAACTTGGCGCGGGTGATCTTGACCACCAGGTGCTTCGGCCCGGTCTGGTCCATGGCGATGTAGGGCTCGTTGACCTCGGTCTGCTGGCTCGACGAGAGCTCGATCTTGGCGCGCTCGGCGGCGGCCTTGATGCGCTGCAGCGCGATGGCGTCGTTGCGCAGGTCGATGCCCTGCTGCGTCTTGAACTCGTCGCAGAGGAAGTCGATCAGGCGCTGGTCAAAGTCCTCACCGCCGAGGAAGGTGTCGCCGTTGGTCGACAGCACCTCGAACTGGTGCTCACCGTCGATCTCGCTGATCTCGATGATCGAGATATCGAAGGTGCCGCCGCCCAGGTCATACACGGCGATCTTGCGGTCGCCCTCTTTCTTGTCGAGGCCGAAGGCCAATGCAGCCGCCGTCGGCTCGTTGATGATCCGCTTGACTTCGAGACCAGCGATGCGGCCGGCGTCCTTGGTCGCCTGACGCTGCGCGTCGTTGAAGTAGGCTGGCACGGTGATCACCGCCTCGGTGACCTCTTCGCCCAGATAGTCCTCGGCGGTCTTCTTCATCTTGCGCAGCACCTGCGCGCTGATCTCGGGCGGGGCCATCTTCTTGCCGCGCACCTCGACCCAGGCGTCGCCGTTGTCGGCCTTGGCGATGGCGTAGGGCATCAGGTCGATGTCCTTCTGCACCTCCTTCTCGCCGAACTTGCGGCCGATCAGGCGCTTGACGGCGTAGAGCGTGTTCTTGGGGTTGGTCACCGCCTGGCGCTTGGCCGGCGCGCCGACCAGGATCTCGCCGTCTTCCTGATAGGCGATGATGGACGGGGTGGTGCGGGCGCCTTCGGCGTTCTCCAGCACCTTGGGCGAGCCGCCTTCCATGACGGCGACGCAGGAGTTGGTGGTACCGAGGTCGATCCCGATGATCTTGGCCATGAACGTTCCTTTTGTTCAGTCTGCGGCCGAGGGGTGCGGCGGCAGATGTGTGGTTGTCGATGCAGTGGAAGTGGGGTCGGAGTGCGGGCTATTCAAGGGGCCGGCCGAGTGTGCAGCCGGTGGCCCGCAGGGCGGCGGTCAGCCGCCCTTGGCCACGGTCACCAGCGCCGGGCGCAGCACCCGCTCGTGCAGGGTGTAGCCCTTGAGCATGACGGCGACGACGGTGTTGGCCGCTTGGTCCGACTCGACCATCGACATGGCCTGGTGGCGGTTGGGGTCGAACTTCTGGCCGAGCGGATCTTCCGCCTTGACCTGTGCCGACTCGAAGGCCGACTCAAGCTGCTTGAGCGTGAGTTCGACGCCTTGTCTCAATGCCTCGGTGTTGGCCGGGTCGCTGGCCAGCGCGGCTTCCAGGCTGTCCTTGACCGAGAGCAGGCTGGTGGCGAACTTCTCCACCGCAAACCTCGAGGCCTTCTGCACATCCTCGGCGGCGCGGCGGCGGATGTTCTCGCCCTCGGCGCGGGCATAGAGCACGGCGGCGCGGGCTTCGTCGAGCTGCTTCTGCAGGGCGGTGGTGGGGTCGGTGGTGGTCTCGGCGGCGGGCGCCTCGGGCGCGGCGCCGGTGGGGATGGTGTCGCTTTCAGTGGCAACGTCCGGCTGCGCCGTTGCGGTGTCCTTGGGGTCTTGCATGGGGGTCTCCAGTCGGTCCGCAGCAGAGTCGCCTGCCGCACGGATGCTGGGGACGTGGGGGTATCAGCGGGGATTTCAAGGGGCGTGCTGGATCACCACCTTGTCCCGCTCGATGACCTTCCGAAAGGATTCGCTGGTCGTGGACCAATCCACCACGTCGACTTTCCAAGGCAGATCGGATTCCGCAAACGCGTCACCCAGAGCGGCATGGGTGTCCAGTGACAATGGTTGGTCGGTGATCACTGCGAGGTCCAGATCGGAGTACGGTTTCGCTTTGCCCGTCGCGCGCGAGCCGAAAGCCCACACCGCGAATTCGGGAACGTGTTCTTGCAAGACGCGCCGGACGATCTCCCATTGATCCGGGCGGATGTCGATCGGCGGCACATCCGGCTTCATGCCAAGCGCGACCTCAACTGGTCGCGCAAGTGGCTTGCCTCCGCCAAGAACGGCCCGATGCCGGCAACGACCTCCAGCGCGACAGACTCATCGTAGGTGTGGCTGGTCCTCGAGCGCATGTCGCGGTAGCGCTTCCAGTCGGTCCACGACCCGAGCAGCAAGCCCTGTTCGTTGCCTGAGCGGATCAGATCGGCGAAAGCCATCTCGTCGTATTGCTGCGGCGTGGCGGACGCCAATTCAAGATAGCGCTTGAGCATCTTGTGGCTGATCTCGTAAGTGAACTCGAAGCGCTGGATCAGGCCGTCACGGATCTGGGTATCGCCGGTGTCCTGCTGGTAGCGCGTCAGGCCCTCGCTCAAGCGATCGATGGCCCGCTCAAGCGGCGTGAGGTCGAGTTGTTGCTCTGCCATGGTCGTTCTCCAGCGCGAGTCGATTGTGACCCATCAAGCGCCCAACAGCCGCCGTGCAAGCAAGGATTGCAGGTCGCGACGGCCATCGACGATCACGTAGACGATGACTTGCTTGTCCACCACCCGATAGATCATGCGCCAAGGCTTGAACGCGGTCTGGCGGAATTCCTTGATTCCGAGCGCTGCCAGTTCCCTGGGGAAGTTGCCCCGCTCGGGGAAACGGCTGAGGCTCTCCGCCACCTCCATCAGGCCGTCGAGGACGTGGTTGGCATTAGCCACGCTGTCGAACTCGGCGATGTAATCGTGGATGGACTCGAGATCGGTCCTTGCGCCCTCGGTGAGCAGGACCTCGTAGCGCGATGGCCTGTCGGGCATCAAACACCGGCCCGCTTGGCGCGCAGCCTTGCCACCGCATCGGCCATGGGCTCAACCCGTCCCGCCTCAACGTCCTGCTGGCCGAGCGCGAGGATCTTGAGCAACGCCAGTGTCTCCTGCGTCTCTTCATACGACGCGACGTCCTGCAGGACGGCCCTGGCCGAGCCGTTCTGGGTGATGACCATTGGCTCGCGTGCCTCGGTGAGTTCGGTCAGCACGTCGGCAGCATGGGCCTTGAGGTAACTGATGGGTTTGACTCTGGACGAGTAGCGCATGGCAAAGGCTCGGATTGGTGTGAACCGAATTTAGTCCTTTATCGGTCTCTTGTGAAGAGCCAGACCCTAGGTGTGCCGCGCGCGTCCCAAGGCCGCCCCAGCCCCCTCGGCTATACTGCGCGCCTCCGCATCGGGCACCAATTCAAGGGCATCGCGACATGGCAGGACACAGCAAATGGGCCAACATCCAGCACCGCAAAGGGCGTCAGGATGAGAAGCGCGGCCGCATCTTTTCCCGCTTGGCCAAGGAGATCACCGTCGCCGCCAAGATGGGCGGCGGCGATGCCAGCTTCAACCCGCGTCTGCGTCTGGCCGTCGACAGGGCCAAGGACGTCAACATGCCCGCCGACAACATCGACCGTGCCATCAAGAAGGGCACTGGCGAGCTCGAGGGCGTCGACTACATCGAGATCCGCTACGAGGGCTACGGCATCGGCGGCGCGGCAGTGATGGTGGACTGCCTCACCGACAACCGCACCCGCACCGTGGCTGACGTGCGCCACGCCTTTGCCAAGCACGGCGGCAATATGGGCACCGACGGTTGCGTCGCCTTCCAGTTCAAGCATTGCGGGCAGATGCTCTTCGCGCCGGGGGTGAGCGAGGACGCGCTGATGGAAGCCGCCATCGACGCCGGCGCCGAGGACGTCATTGCCAATGATGATGGTTCCTTTGAGGTCATCACCGGCCCGGCCGACCTGACCCGCGTCCGCGAGGCGCTGGCCAAGGCCGGCTTCAAGCCCGAGTTCGCCGAAGTCACGCAGAAGTCGCTCAACGAGACCGAATTGGCCGGCGACGACGCCCCGAAGATGCAGAAGCTCATCGACGCGCTCGAGAGCCTCGACGACGTGCAGGACGTGTACACCTCGGCGGTATTCGACGAAGCATGAGCGCGCTGCGCATCCTCGGCATCGACCCGGGTTTGCGCGTCACCGGCTTTGGCGTCATCGACATGAGCGGCCCGCAACTGGCCTACGTGGCCAGCGGCCGCGTGCGTGGCGGCGAGCGCATGCCCCTGCCCGAGCGCATTCGCCTGCTGGTCGATGGCATCGGCGAGGTGGTGCGCGAATACGCGCCGCAGGTGGCGGTGGTCGAGCAGGTGTTCGTCAACGTCAACCCCAAATCGACGCTGTTGCTTGGCCAGGCGCGCGGTGCGGTCATCGCCACGCTGGTCGGCGCCCATCTGCCGGTGGCCGAGTACACCGCGCTGCAGATCAAGCAGGCGGTGGTGGGTGCCGGCAAGGCCGGCAAGCAGCAGGTGGCGCACATGGTGGCGCGGCTGCTGGCGCTGCCTGTCGAACCTGAGGGCGATGCCGCCGATGCGCTGGCCTGCGCCATCTGCCATGCGCATTCGGTGAATGGCTACGGTGGTCGACGCACGGGTGCCCGCAGTGGCGGGCGCGTGCGCAGCATCGAGGCGTGGCTGCGGTGAAGCCGGCCGTGACGGCAGGGGGTGGGCGATGATCGGCCGTCTGCGCGGCACCTTGCTGGCCAAGCAGCCGCCGCAGGTGCTGGTCGAGGCCGGCGGCGTCGGCTACGAGGTCGATGTGCCGATGAGTACGCTTTATGTGCTGCCGGCGCTTGGTGCCGAAGTCACGCTCTTGACACACTTGGTGGTGCGCGAGGACGCGCACCTGCTCTACGGCTTCGCCACCGACCGCGAGCGCGCCACCTTCCGCGAGTTGCTGCGCATCTCCGGGGTCGGGCCCAAGGTCGCCTTGGCGGTGCTCTCCGGGCTCTCCACCGACGATCTGGCGCGCGCCGTGGCGATGCAGGACACGGCGCTGCTGACCCGGGTCCCGGGCATTGGCAAGAAGACCGCCGAGCGGCTCCTGCTCGAACTGAAGGGCCGCTTGGCGGATGCGTTGCCGGGTGCTGGTGGCGCCGTCGTGGCGGGCGCCGGCGCCGACGTGATGGCCGCGCTGGTGGCGCTCGGCTACAACGAGCGCGAGGCGGCGGCGGCGGTCAAGACGCTGCCGGAGGGCGTTTCGGTGGAGGAGGGGATCCGCGCGGCGCTGAAAGCACTCGCCCGGTAGGCAGCCCGCTAACCCAGCGCCTTGTTCAGGTTGTAGATGCTGATACAGGTGATGACCAGCCCGACGATGGTCATCAGCGCGCGCGCCGGGATGCGGCTGCACAGCACCGCTGCGAAGGGTGCCGCGAACAGCCCGCCGAACACCAGCCCACCCACGGTGATCCACGGGCTCGCGGTGATCAGCGCCGAGAACGACGCGGCCGTCGACAGGGTGAGGAAGAACTCGGCAAAGTTGACCGAGCCAATGGTAGTGCGTGGATCGTGGCCGGAGCCGACCAGGCTCGTCGTCACCACCGGTCCCCAGCCGCCGCCGCCCGCAGCATCGACAAAGCCGCCGAACAGCGCCAGCTTGGCCACATGCCGCGGCTTTCCGGTGTTGGCCTTGCGCCGGTGGTAGGCGCGCCAGAGGATGTACAGACCCATCAGCAGCAGATAGCCGGAGATGAACGGCTTCATCGCTTTGCCGTCGATCTGCGTCACCACGACCACACCTACTGTGGCGCCGACGATGCCGGGCACCAGCAGGCGCAGGAACAATTCGCGGTTCACATTGCCCAGTCGCACGTGGGAGATGCCGGATAGCCCGGTGGTGAAGACCTCGGCGATGTGCACCGAGGCGCTGGCGATCGCAGGCGTGGCGCCGGTACTGAGCAGAAAAGTGGTGGCGGAGATGCCGTAGGCCATGCCCAGCGCGCCATCGATCATCTGCGCGACAAAGCCGACACCGGCAGCGGCCCAGAAGTCGGGGCTGGTGAACACGGCCTCCAACACCTCGCCGGTGCGCACGCCGTTGATGACAATGAACTGGCCGGAGAGATAAACCACCAGGCTGACCAGGATGATGCCGGTGGCCCAAGCCGCCCACACCAGGTGCGGGTGGCGCAGTTCCTCGGTGACCAGTGTCTCGAGTGGCGGCAGGCCGGCCTCCAGGTGCTCCTGGTTGATGGCGTTGGCGCTGAGGTCGGGGTCGCGGATCTTCATCGGGGTGGGCTGGAGGATTGAGGTCGGATCGACCGTGTCGCTTGGTCAGGGCGGGTAGGGCGCCCCGAGGGCGGGCACATTTGATGGCGATAGCCGCCAATGGCCGCGCATGCTAACCCACCCGCGCCGGGGTGCAAAGGCGAGTCGGCCATCCGGCCCGCATCGTTCATCTGGCCGATGCGCGGACGAGGCGGACCACGGTAGCGTTGCGGCATGCCAGCTGATACCGAAACCGTCTTCGCTGAATCATCATGCGGCCTTGTCGGGGCCGGGTCTTCTCCTGGCGATGGTGGGGGCGCTGGCGTGAGTCTTGCCGCGCCCTACCCTGACCGCTGGGTCGCCCGCTCCGCCGCCGGCGCGCTCGACGAGGCTGCACGCCGTGCGCACAACGCCGCCTTCGAGCACAAAGAGTTGGCGCGCCACGGCGGCTTCTTTGAGACCCTCCTGCCGCAGCCGCTCAACCACGAGCAGCGCGCGGCCATTGTGGTCGACGAGGACGCGACGCTGGTGGTGGCCGCCGCCGGCTCCGGCAAGACGACGCTCCTCTTGGGCAAGATCGGCTATCTGGTCATGCGCGGGCTGGCGCGGCCCCGGGAGATCGCCCTGCTCGCCTTCAACAACTCGGTGCGCGCCGAGATCCGCGAGCGTCTGGCGGCCAGCCACCCGGGTGTGGCGGTGCACACCTTCCACTCGCTGGGATTGGAAATCGTCCGTGCTGCGGCGGACGGCGCGTGCCGCCTGTCGGACATGGCCACTGACAACGAGCGCCTGCGCGCTTTTGTCGCCGATGCGCTGCTGGCGATTGCGGAGCGCGAGCCCGGTGCGCTGGCCGACTGGTTGACCGCGCAGTTCCGGCCGCTGCGCGACCGCAGCGACTTTGCCTCTGAGCGCGAATACAAGGCCTGGGCGCGGCGCAATCCGCCCGTGACGCTGCTCGGCCCGCGCGCAGCCAGCGAGCCGCTGCGCGAGGTGGCCGACCGGCTGGCGCTGGCTGGCATCCGCTATCGGCTCGATGCGGCGCTGCCCATCTTGCCGGCGTGGACCGGTGTGCCGCCCTACCGGCCGCAACTCTCGCTGCCCGACGCGCGGGTGGTGGTTGATCTGGCGGGGGCCGACGGCGGGGCAGGGCGCGGCCGGGGGACGAGTGGCCCCGGTTGGGCGGCTCGGTTGCTCCAAGAAGGGCTGGCGGGGCTGGCCTGCCTGCGCCATGGCTACCGGCGGGTGTGGCTGTCCAAGGCGGGCGCCTTGCAGCGCGAGGACCGACTCGGCGCTGTGCTCGCGGACCGGCTGGCCTCTCACGGCCTCGACCTCGCGCCACGCGCGCTCCGCATGCAGATCGTTCAGCCGAGCGCAAAGGTGCGTCTCGACGATACGGCGGCGCTCTTGGCCACCTGCATCACGCTGCACAAGGG
>VEQZ01000077.1 GCA_018882975.1 Rhodocyclaceae bacterium
GCGCGTCCCAATCCTGAAAGCCCTCTCCTTCGCCAAGCAGGCGACCCAACTGGTAGTCGCTCACCTGACGGTGTTTGTTGGAAGGGCGGATACCTGCCTCAGTCAGGCCGCGCGCGATGGCACGCGCCTGCTGACCATCGACTGGCGCCCGGTAGCGGCTGGAGATGCCGGTGCTAAGTGCGCTGACGATGCCGGCGTCGTCGATTGCGCCCGGTTCGCCACGCTCGAAGGTTGCTGTGCGGGCGAGTCCTTCCAAGCGGCAGTCGAGTTGCGCAGACGACAGGAAGATCAGCGGCTCGACAAACGGGAGACGCATCTTGGCGCGGACGACCGCCGGCTGTCGGCGCAGCAGACTTGCGAGACGCTTTGATTTGCGGTTGGCCAGGATCAGCGGGTTATCGACTGTGCTGGAGCGCCCCTCTGTGGTCCACGTCCAGCTATGCGCGTCGCCGCGCAGCTCACCGGGTCGGCTCTTGATCTCGACCAGAAACAGACCGGCCGACGACAGCACCAGGGCGTCCACCTCACAGACCTTGCCGGTGTCGTCGATGAACTCGAAGTTAGTCCATACGTGCCATGGGTCGCGGTCGGGCAGATGCTCGCGTAGCCATTCAAGTGCCTCGCGCTCCCACGCGAACTCTGATTGAGCGATGGCCTGCCAGCGGTCTGCACTGAGCGTCACTGGCCGATCTCCCGCGCAGGCTGAATTCTTGCCTCGGGTAGGTACTCGAACAGGTTACCGACGCCGCAGTTGAATAACTCACAGAGTCGCTCGACGGCTGGCAGATCGACCCGGGTAGCCCGCCCTTTGCTCAACGCAGTCACCGTGCTGCGGTTGAGGCCGGTCCGGCGCGCCACATCGGCGATCCGCAGTCCGTCTCTTTGCATCAGTGTGCGCAGGTGGCAGCAAATCATGGCGTGCGCTCGGGGTGATGCGCAGCATAACGCAACGCACCACTATGCACGCAATGACTTTAGTGTTTTGTTGTGGGTGTTCCGGGCGGGGTGAGCGGCACCACCAAGCAGCGGTCATGGCAGCCGAGGTGCCGATTCCGCTGGCAAATCGATGTCACCGCAGAACGTGTGCCGGAAAAAGTAGAACAAAAAGTAGAACTCGCGGGAGATTTGGACTCGTTATCGCTCGTAACTACTTGATTGTATTGGTGGGCGGTACTGGGATCGAACCAGTGACCCCTGCCGTGTGAAGGCAGTGCTCTACCGCTGAGCTAACCGCCCGGAAGAGAGCGCGCATTCTATGTGGCACAGGCTGCGGGGTCAATTTGGCTCGGCGCCGGGAAACTTTTCGCCCGCCGGCACGTTCACACCAGCGCTCCCACTCGAGGTGCAAGCCAGCGTTCCGGCACGCCTCCGCCCCCCGACCCCGAGACCCGATGACCTCCGACGCTTCTCCTGCGCGCTACACCGCCACCGCCGCGTCCTTGCACTGGCTCATCGCGCTCGCCATCCTCGGCACGTTTTCGCTCGGCCTGTACATGCAGGACCTGCCGATCTCGCCGGCCAAGCTCAAGCTGTACTCGTACCACAAGTGGGCCGGGGTCACGATCTTCCTGCTGATGCTGGCTCGGCTGGGCTGGCGCATCACCCACGCGCCGCCACCCTTGCCGGCCGGCATGCCGGACTGGCAGCGCCGCGCGGCCAAGGGCCTGCACCACCTGCTCTACGTGCTGCTGTTCGCCATTCCGCTGTCCGGCTGGCTCATGAGTTCGGCCAAGGGCTTTCAGACGGTTTGGTTCGGCGTGCTGCCGCTGCCCGATCTGCTGACCAAGGACAAGGCGCTTGGCGAGACCTTGGCGGCGGTACACCAAGCGTTGAACTTGAGCATGGCCAGCTTGGTCTGTGTTCACGTTGCCGCCGTTGTGAAGCACCACGTCCTCGATCGCGAGCGGGTGCTGGCGCGCATGCTCCCCTCGTTCCGAAACAAGGCAGGTTCCTGATGCGCGCCAACGCGATGCACCATAAATGGCTGGGTGCGGTGATGTGCGCCGCGCTCCTGTACGTGGGTCTGTCCGCGGGTACCAGCGTCGCCGCCGAGCTCGGCCCGGTGCAAGTCGACAAGAGCAAGCTCACCTTCGTCTCGAAGCAGATGGGCGTGCCGGTCGACGGCGAATTCCGCAGGTTCTCTGCAGTCATGGCGTTCGACCCGGCCAAGCCCGAGGCGGGCCGGGCGCAGATCGAGATCGACATGGCCAGCGTCGACGCCGGTGCCGCCGAGACCAACGAAGAAGTCACTGGCAAGAACTGGTTCAACGTCAAGCAGTTCCCCAAGGCCACATTCGTCTCGAGCAGCGTCAAGCCGCTCGGCGGCAATCGCCTGGAGGTGGCCGGCAAGCTCACCATTCGCGACAAGACGCGCGACGTCGTGGCGCCCTTCACCATGACCCAGCAGGGCGCGTTCACCCAGTTCGAGGGCGCGCTCACCATCCGCCGCGCCGACTTTGGCATCGGTCAGGGCGTCTGGGCCGACTTTGACACCGTCGCCAACGAGGTACAAATCAGATTCCGGCTGCTCGCCGCAAGCAAGAAAGGCTGATTCGCGCGCATTCGCGGACCCGTCACACCCACGCCCATCAGGAGATCGTCATGAAGCCCCTCATCGCCGGACTCGTCGCAGTGCTTGTTGCCGGCCCCTCGCTGGCTGCCGAGAGCTTCACCATCGACGCCCGCCACACCTTCCCGGTGTTCGAGATCAACCACCTCGGCTTTTCGACTCAGCGCGGCCGCTTCAACAAGACCGAGGGCAAGATCACCCTCGACCGCGCCGCCAAGTCCGGCAGCGTCGATATCCGCATCGACAGCGCCTCGATCGACATGGGCCTCGACGACTGGGACAAGCACATGCGTGGCGAGGATTTCTTCAACGCCGCCCAGTTCCCCAACATGACCTTCACCGCCAACGCCTTTGCCTTCGACGGCGACAAGCCGGTCGCGGCCGAGGGCACCCTGACCCTGCTCGGCGTGGCCAAACCGGTGTCGCTCAAGATCGCCGGCTTCACCTGCGGCACCCACCCGATCAACAAGAAGGCGCTGTGCGCGGCGGACATCAGCACCACCATCAAGCGTTCGGAATGGGGCATGAAGAAGTACCTGCCGGCGGTCGCCGACGAGGTCGTCATCAAGATCCCGGTCGAGGCGTTCAAGGACTGACGCTGCCCGTTCTGCGCCGCGCGGCGGTGGTGGTTCGCCGGCAGTGGCGGTTCGCTGCTGACGGCGGGCTCGCCCACCCACACGCTCTGGCCTGCGCGAATCCATGGACGACTGGACCCAGTACCTGCGGTTCTTTGTCACCCTCACGGCGGTGGTCGACCCCTTCCTCGCCGTGCCCTTCTTCATCGCCTTCACCCTCGACGACACGCCCGCCCAGCGCGCCCGCTTGGCGCGCACCGTGGCGGTGACGGTGCTGTGCGTGCTGGCCGGATCCGCCCTGTTCGGCGAGGCCTTGCTGCGCATGATCGGCGCCAGCTTGGCCGCCTTCCGGGTCGGTGGCGGCCTCGTCCTTCTGCTCATGGCGCTGGCCATGCTCAACGCTGAGCTGGGGCGTGTGCGCCAGAACCCGGTCGAGGCCGCGGAACTTCGCGCTGGCGAAGTGCGCGGCGTGGTGCCGCTCGCCGTGCCGCTGCTGGCCGGTCCGGGTGCCATCAGCACCGCCATCATCGCCTCGGAGCAGCGCGGCCTGCTCGATCTCGGGCTGCTGGTGCTGGTCATCGGTCTGGTCGCCGCGCTGACTTGGCTCACCTTGTCGCGCGCCCACCTGATCGCCAGCCGGCTCAGCAACACCGCGCTCAACGTCGGCACCCGGCTGTTGGGGCTGCTGCTCGCGGCCATGGCGGTGCAGACCATGGCCGAGGGGCTGGTGTCGCTGTTTCCCGGCCTTTCCGGCTGAAGGCGCGCCGCGCCGGCGCAGACAGCGAGCGTCCGCCGTCGCGTCCGCAGTCATCCAATTGCAACACTGGCGGCCGACACTCGGGCTCGGCTGCGGTCGGGCTTTGCGGGCCTGTCAGATGACCGGCAGGTCGCCCGCAGGCGTACCATGGCCGTTCGATTCATTCGCGTTGCGCACCTTTGCACAGCGCATTCCAGAGAGGGCATGAGTCATGCAGGTGGAAGAGATCGCGGGCAGGTTGGACGCGCAGCGTGTCGAGCAGGTCGAGTTGCGCTGTCTGGCCCTGATTCGTGGCTTGGCCGAGGGCGATTCGCTGGCGCTGGACCTGCGCAGCACCGAGTTCCTCGCCTCGCTCGGCATCCGCTTCCTGGTGGCTGCCGCGCGCTTTGCCGTGCAGCGCAAGGTGTCGCTGCTGCTCGTGGTGCCTGCCACCGGGCCGGTGCGCGAGACCCTCGATCTCGCCGGCCTGCAGAACGTGTTACCGCTGCTGGAGAGTCTGCCGGCCGATTGAGTGGCAATGTCACATCCCGATATCACGCACGAATTGGGACCCAAAGTTGGTGAATTCGAAGGCATGCAGCCCGAACTCGCCGCTCAGGCATTCAAACGCGCGCACGCCGCGCACCGAATTGCCCTTGGCATCCAGCCGTGGCGAGAAGGTGCCAATACCCAGCTGACGGTTGACGATGCCCACCACACCGCCGCCCACGCCGCTCTTGGCCGGCACACCCACATCCAGCGCCCAGTTGCCCGAGTAGTCGTACATGCCGCAGGTGAACATCACCGACAGCGTGTCGCGCACTGCGGTGAGGTCGAACACCGATTCGCCGGTGAACGGGTTCTCGCCGATGTTGGCAAGCGTGGCGCCCATGCGCGCCAGGTCGTTCGCGTTGACCAGCACCGAGCACAACTGAAAATACAGCTCGAGTGTCGGCTCGATAGGTTGGTCGGCGACACCCACGCTCACCAGCATGTGCCCCAGTGCGCGGTTGCGGTGGCCGGTCAGCGATTCCGAGCGGTACACCGCGTCGGAAATGGCAAGCGGGCGGGCGGCCGCTCGCGAGAAGCGCTCCAGCACATGCTCCACGGCGTTGTGGCCGAGCGCGCGCCGCAGCAGGCCGCACACAGTGATCGCCCCCGCGTTGACCATGGGGTTGAAGGGCAGCGAGGTCTGCGGGTCGAAGATGATGGCGTTGAAGGCATCGCCGCTCGGCTCCACGCCGACATGCTTCAACACTTCGTCGCGGCCCAGCAGCTCGAGTGCGATGCAGAAATTGAATGCCTTGGAGATCGACTGAATGGTGAATTCGTGCTCGGCGTCGCCACAGCTCAAGAGCTGGCCCGAGGTGGTGGCCAGCGCGATGCCAAAGCTTTCCGGGTCAACTGTGTCGAGTTCGGGGATGTAGTCGGCCACGGTGCCATCCCGCAGTGGCAGGCACTGTTCATAAACGGCGCCCATAGCGCGCGAAAAGCCCTCACCCGACATCCGACCGCCCTTTATGCTGCGTGCTGTACAGTACCTTGTGAAACCCGTCGTCCCACAGAGCTAGCCTTCTAGCACAGGAGCGTCCATGCAGGTGAGTTTGGAGCAGGAAGCCGGTGTAACCGTGGCGCGCGCCGCTGGCCGGCTCGATTTTACCGCCGCCGAGCCGTTTCAAAAGGAGTTGGAATCGGCCATTTCCGCCTCCGACAAAGGCGTGGTGGTCGATCTCGCCCCCTTGGAGTACGTCTCCAGCGCCGGCTTGCGGGCGTTTCTGGTCGGCGCCAAGGCGGCCAAGGCGCGGGGGGTGGGCTTTGCGGTTTGCAACCTGCGGCCCGAGGTTCAGGAGGTGTTCGACCTCACCGGTTTTGGCCGGGTGGTGAGCTTGCACCCCGACCGCGCCGCCGCGGTCGCCGCCCTCGTCGGCACTTGAACCCGCTGCGCGTTTCGGCAGCCGCCGAGCCGGCGGCGCTCGATACCCTGCAGGCCGCACTGGGCGAGTTCTGGGCCGAGCGCGGGCTCCCCGCCGACGCGCGCTATGCCTTTGAGCTCGCGCTCGAAGAGTTCCTGATGAACGTGGTCATGCACGGCCAGACCGTGGCTGCGGCAAAGACGATCTGGCTCGAGCTGGACACCCCGCCCGGTGCGATACAGATGGTGTTCGAGGACGACTGCGCGCCCTTCGACCCGACCGGCCGCGACGCTCCCGACACCAGCCTCGGCGTCGACGAGCGCGGCATCGGCGGGCTCGGCATCCACTTGGTGCGGCAGATGATGGACCGCGTCGACTACGCCCATGCCAGCGGCCGCAACCGCCTGACCCTGACCAAACACCTGGCGCCGGCCAGCCCCGACCGTGCCAGCCCCGACCGTGACTGACTCGACCGCCGCCCACGCCGCCGGGGCCAGCCTGCCCGCCGCCGGGCAGGACCGCCTCGCCGCGCTTCTCGCCTGCTCGCCGGCCATCGTCTACAGATACCGCGCCAGCGACTTCGCGCCGACCTTCATCAGCGCCAACATCAGCCGGCAGTTCGGCTACAGCCCCGACGAATACATGGTCGATGGCGCGTTCTGGATCGAGCGCGTGCACCCCAACGACCTGCAGCGCGTCAACGCCGAGATCGAAGCCATCTGGGCGCGCGGCCAGGGCACCGTGGAGTACCGCTTCCGCCACCACGACGGCCACTACGTCTGGGTCAACGACGAGATCCAGATCGTGCGCGACGAGGCCGGCACGCCGCGCGAGGTGGTCGGCTCGTGGAGCGACATCACGCTGCGCAAGCAGGCCGAGAACGAAGCCTCGCTGCTCGCGCATTCGCCCTCCATCATCTACAGCTACCGCGCCAGCGACTTTGCGCCCACGTTTGTGAGCGCGAACATCATTCGCCAGTTCGGCTACACACCCGACGAGTACCTGGCCGACAACGCCTTCTGGAGCGAGCGCGTTCATCCCGACGACCTCGACCGTGTCAACGCCGAGATCGAGGCCATCTGGAGCCACGGCCAGGGCACGCTGGAATACCGCTTCCGCCACAAGGACGGGCGCTTCCTCTGGGTCAACGACGAGATCCAGATCGTGCCCGACGAGGCCGGCAAGCCGCGCGAGGTGGTCGGCTCGTGGAGCGACATCACGCTGCGCAAGGCCGCCGAGGAGCAGGCCAACGCCGCGCGCGACCGCGAGATCCTGGCCGAGGAGGCCACGCGCATGAAGAGCGAGTTCCTCGCCAACATGAGCCACGAGATCCGCACGCCGATCAATGCCGTGATCGGCATGGCGCATCTGGCGCTCAAGACCGATCTCGACGCGCGCCAGCGCGACTATGTCGGCAAGATCCGCCAGGCCGGCCAGCACCTGCTCGGCATCATCAACGACATCCTCGACTTCTCCAAGATCGAGGCCGGCAAGCTGACCCTCGAGCGCGTCAATTTCAGCCTCGAGACGCTGCTCGCCAACGTCGCCAACCTGATCGGCCAGAAGGCCACCGAGAAGCAGCTCGAACTCATGTTCGACGTGCCGGCTGACGTCCCCGACGGCCTCACCGGCGATTCGCTGCGCCTCGCGCAGATCGTCATCAACTACGCCAACAACGCCGTCAAGTTCACCGAGACCGGCGACGTGGTGGTCGGTGTGCGCCTGGTCGAGGCCGGCGAGGAGGAGGTTTTGCTCCGCTTCGAGGTGCGCGACACCGGCATCGGTCTCACCCCGGAGCAGGTCGGGCGCATGTTCCAGTCGTTCCAGCAGGCCGACAACTCGACCTCGCGGCGCTTTGGCGGCACCGGGCTGGGGCTCGCCATCTCCAAGCAGCTGGCCGAGCTGATGGGCGGGCAGGTTGGCGTCGAGAGCGAATATGGCAAGGGCAGCACCTTCTGGTTCACCGCCCGGCTGGGCATCGACCGCGGGCAGGTGCGGCGCAGCCTGATGCGCGACGACCTGCGCCGCTGCCGCGTGCTGGTGGTCGACGACAACCCGACCGCGCGCGAGATCATGGCCGACATGCTCGAGGGCATGGCCGTGCAGTTCGACCTGGTGGCCAGTGGCGAGGCCGCACTGGAGCAGATCCTCGCCGCCGATGCGGCCGGCGAGCCCTACCACGTGGCGCTGGTCGACTGGCACATGCCGCCCGGCATGAACGGCATCGAACTGGCCGGCGCCATCGGCGAGTTGCCCGGCGAGAGCCGCCCCGGCGTGGTGCTGGTGACCGCCTACGCGCGCGAGGATGTGCAGGAGGAGGCGCGCCGCGCCGGCATCGAGGACGTGCTGTCCAAGCCGGTCAACAGCTCGGTGCTGTTCGAGACGCTGCTGCGGCAACTCAACGTCGAGAGCCCGCTCGACGGCGATGCCGTGCCGGCCGCTGCCACCGTCGCCGCCGAAGAGGGTTTTGCTGCGTTCCGCGGCGCCCGCATCCTGCTCGCCGAGGACAACCCGCTCAACCAGCAGATCGCCTGCGAACTGCTGGCCGACGAGGGCCTGCAGGTGGCGTTGGCGGAGAACGGCGAGCAGGCCGTGCGCATGGCGCTGGCCCAGCCTTACGCGCTGGTGCTGATGGACATGCAGATGCCGGTGATGGACGGCGTGGAGGCCACCCGCGCCATTCGCGAGCAGCGTGACAACGCCACCCTGCCGATCCTCGCCATGACCGCCAACGCCGCCGAAGCCGACCGCCGCCGCTGCAGCGAGGCCGGCATGGACGACCACATCAGCAAGCCGATCGACCCGCCGGCGCTGTTCGCCACCCTGCGCAGCTGGCTGGCGCGGCAGGCGGCGCGCGGGCCTTTGCCGGGCGTCGGCGAGGGCGCTGCCGCCGCCGGACCTGCCAGCGCCCCAGCGAGCTCGCAAGCCGCCGCGCCGGCCGCCACACCGGTCACCACCGACGCCGCCGGCCTGCCGCCGATGGAGGGCATCGACACCGCGCTGGGCCTGCAGCGTGCCGCCGGCAAGACGGCGCTCTACCACAAGCTGCTGCGCACCTACGCCAGCGACCAACGCACCGTGGTGGCGCAACTGCAAACGGCGCTGGACGCCGGTGACCTGCCCCTGGCCGAGCGGCTGGCGCATACGCTCAAGGGCTCATCCGGCAGCATCGGTGCCGTGGCCCTGCAGGCGCAGGCTGGCTCGATCGAGACGCTGTGCCGTTCCGGGGTGCCCCCGGCGGCCATGCTGCCGCTGCTGGCGCCGCTGGGCGAGCAGCTCGGCCGCACGCTTGCCGCCATCGACGCGGCCTTGCCGCCCGAGGTGGCGGAGGCGCCAGTGGCGGTTGCCGATGACCCTGCCGACCTTCGCCCGCGCGTGCTGGTGGTCGACGACGCGCCCGCCAACCTGACGCTGATGGGCGGCTTGCTGCGCAACGACTACGCCGTGCGCACCGCCGACAGTGGCGAGAAGGCGCTGGCACTGGCCCTGGT
>VEQZ01000078.1 GCA_018882975.1 Rhodocyclaceae bacterium
GCTCAGACCTCGCCGCCCGCGGCAGCAGGGCTTGGGCCACCGGCGTCGGCGGCAGTGGCGGCAGCAGAGATGACCGGGTCGGACGCGGCGGCATCAGCCGTGGCATGGTCGGGCAGCGGGTCGAAACGCAAGGCCACCAGTTGCAGGCCGGCGGCCGCGAGCGCCGCCTCGAGATCGTCGCGCGCGTCGGCCATGCGCTGCAAGGCCTCCGGCGCGGCGCGCAGCGTCACCCGCAGGCGCTCGCCGGAGAGGCCGAGCCAGGCCTCGACCCGGCGCAAGGTGCCCAGGTCGCTGCCGAGCTCGGTCTCCCATTGCTGCGGCGCGGTCTGGCCGCCACGCCGGCGCCCGTCCTCGCCGACCCGCACCTGCCAGTCCAGCACCAGCGCTGGCGCGAGGTCGAGGCGCATGGCCAGCGTCTGCTGCTGAAACACCTCAAGTTGCTGGCGGACCAGACCGGCAGCCGCATCCTCCGGGCCGGGGGCGGCCAGGCGGGCCGCCAGATCCGCAGCCGTGGTGGCGGCCACGTCGCCCGGCGCAGCACGCGGCAGGCCGGCCTGCGGCTCCTGACGCAACATCGCCTCGCTGCGCTGGCCGCTCACCCACTGCGCCAGATGCTGCTCATAGAACAGGCCGCTGCGGTCCACTCCTTGGCGCAGGGCCATGGCCAACTGGTCGGGTTGCTGCAGCAATGCCTCGGCGTCGGTCGCCGCGATCGCCATGGCCAGGGGCGGTGGCGGCGGCGCATCAAGCGCCGCAAGCCGGCCGGCGACCCGGCTCAGCAGAAACGCCTCCGGCGAGATCTGCAGGTCGGGGCCGCCGCCATCGGCGGGCAGTGGCTGCGCGGGATTGGCCGGGCGTGCCACACCGAGACGGACCTCGGGTTGCACCTCGAGGACGGTGAAATCGAGCGACTGCCCGGGGGTGACCGGAAAAGGCAACTCCATGGCCAGGGTGGCGCCGCCCAGCATGAGCACCGGCTGCCCTTGGGCACCCGCCTCGACCACCCTGGCCCGCACCACCTCGCCCACCGTGAGTTGCGTCCCCGCCAGTTCCGGGCCGGTCAAGGCCGGCAGCGGAACCAGCGCGCGGACGTCGACGGCGTTCACCCGGGCGCTCCGTCAGCCGGTCGCCCGGAATGCCGGATCCCGGCCATCCCGCACCCGCGCCGCGTCCATGGCATCGAGACTCTGGCGCAGCGCGCGCACCTGCTCGCCGGTGATGGCCGCGAGTTCCTCGTTGACCCGCAGGCAGGCCGCCAATACCGGCACCACCTGTTCACGCCGGCGCGCATCGAGACCCGGCGCCAGCCCTGGCAACACGGCGTCGAGCACGGCGCCGCGCTCAGCCTCGAGGCCGGTCAGACGAGGCCAATCGCCGTCGCGCGCGGCGGCGAGCATGCGCTCGGACAGGTCGAGGGCCCGACCGAGGTGGCCGGCAAGGTCGGACAGCGGGTCTTGGTCAGCCGGCACGGGCAGTGGCGGCACCGGCAAAGGCGGCGAGCTTGACATCCTCGCGCTGGCGCTCGGCCAGCACCAGCCACGAGCCGCGCAGGTCGGTCAGCAGGCGCGCCACCTCCTCAAGCTTGTCCGGCGCATTGCGCAGGTTGGCCTGCAGCAGTTGCGCGCGCAGGTAATCGTAGAGGGCCGCCAGATTGCGTGCCACCTCGCCCTGGTCGAGATCGAGGATGCCGGCGAGTTCCGAGATGATGTTGGTGGCCTTGCTCACCTGCGCGGCCTTGGTCGGCACGTCGCCCGCGCCGATCGCCGCGATGGCCTGGCGGGTGGCGCTGATTGCGCCGTCGTAGAGCATGACCACCAGTTCCAGGGGCCGTGCCGAATTGACGGCCAGCTCCAGCTGATGGGTGCGGTAGGCTTCAACCGCTCGTGACGTGACCATGGCATCACCTTTTGGCTTATTGCAGCGCGCGGGTCAAGGCGACGCTGGTCTGGTTGAGACGCCCGAGCAGGGCGTCGAGAGTGGCAAACTGCGCCCGGTAACGGGTCTCGATCACGGTCAGGCGGGCCGACAGGGTGTCGATGCGCTGCGCCAACTGCCCGCTCATGGCACGGATCCCGCCCTGTCGGGCATCGATGATGCCCCCGCTGTCGAGGTAGGCCCCGGCCAGCGCTTCAAAACGGGCGAGCAGCCCGCTGCTGCTGTCGCCGAGCATTCGTCCGACCGCCGCCGGGTCGTCGGCGAGGGCGGCGCGCAGGGTGGCGGCGTTCAGACCGAGTTTGCCGGTCTTGTCAATCGAGATGCCGGCTTCGAACAGGTAAGCAAAGGCATTTCCGGCCGGGCCACCCTGCTGCGTCACCAGAGCGGAGAGCCCGTTCATGATGGTCAGCAGACTGCCTTCGGCGCTGAGCGAGCCGCCCTTGGCGTAGCGCGCGCCGGTGTTGGTGAAGAAGGTGTTGTAGGCGTCGACGAAGGCCTGCGCGCGCGCCACCAGCGCATCATCGTCGCGCGTCACCCTGAGGGTGAAGCTGCTGGCGGTCTCCGCCCGGGCAACCAAGGTGACGCCCTCTATGGCGGTCGCAAACACATTGCTTGACGAGGTGATGGCGACGCCATCGACCACGACCGACGCGTCGCTGGCAGTGACCGACTCGCCCGTCACCCCGGCGTTGGCGGCGTAGGCCGTGCCGGTCGCGTAGGCGAGGAAATCAAAACCGGCGTCAAGGGTATTGGCGACCTCGATGGCGGTCACGGCGTTGGCCACGCCAGTGTCGCGGGCGCGCAGCACCAACCGGAAGCCACTGCCGTCGTTGATCACGCTGGCGGCCACGCCAAAGTTGTCGACGGCGTTGTTGATGGCATCTCGAATGCCGTTGAGGCCGAGTCCGCTCAGGGACACGGTGAAGGCGGCGCCGCCAGCGCGGCGCAGGGTGAGGTCGCCGGCAGCGCCGATGGCCGCCTCGGCATCGGTGATGCGCGTGGCGCCGCCGTCGTTGCTGTTGGGCGAGACCAGCGTCTGCGCGCGGGCAAGCGCTGCCTCGCGCACCGCGTAGTCACCGGCGCTGGCGCCCGAGCCCACCGACACACTGGCGGCGTTGGCATCGGAGAGAGTCGCCTTGAACAAATCGACCGCCGCGGTGCTGCCCAGCGCCTTGGCGCTGCTGCGGATCGCCGCCACTTCCGATTGGACCCGCCCGTATTCGGACAGGTCGGTGTTGAATGCGTTGACCTTGCTCTGCAGCCGGGTCAGGGGCTGACGCTCGATCGCCATGAGCTGGCTGACCAACCCGTTGACGTCGAGATTGCTGCCGATACCGGCCGCAGAGATGGCCATTTCAAAGCCTCACATCCAGGGACGGTCAGGCCTTCCCCTTGAGCAAAACGCCGCTGAGCGACTCCAGACGACGAGCGATCCGCACCGCCTCCTCCGACGGCACCTGGATCACCAGTTGCCCGGAATTGGCATCGACCACGCGGACCACCGGCCGCTTGAGAACATCATCCACCGAGATCTGCAGATCCTTGTAGGCGTCCGAGAGCTTCTTGCGAATGTCCTCCGCAGCCCTTTCGACCGCCTGCCGCGTGGCTTGAGCGCCGGGCTGGTCGGCCGCCGGTTCGCCCACCGGGGGGCGGACCCTGACCAGATTCTCGGAGACCGCAGTGGGAGGCTTGCCCAGGATGGGTGGGGCTTCTTCGCGCGGCCTGGCCTGACCACCTGCACCCTGCGGCGCGGGTGGCTGGGGCGCAGCCTGCGGCTGTACAGAAGTCACCATACCAGACTCCAATCTCTTGTCTTCTCACACACCACCCCGGCGTGCTGCCGGAGCAGACGCTTTTGCATCTTAACGCAGCAGCGTCAGCGCGTTCTGCGGCAACGCGTTGGCCTGCGCGAGGATCGCAGTGCTGGCCTGCTGCAGGATCTGGCCGCGTGTCAGCGATGCCGTCTCGGCGGCGAAGTCAGCATCAATGATGCGCCCGCGCGCTGCGGTGAGGCTCTCGGTATAGACCTGCAGGTTGGAGATGACCGCATCGAAGCGGTTCTGCACTGCGCCGAAGATGGCGCGCTGGCCGGTCACGGCGGTGATGTCGGTGTCGAGACTGGACAGGGCCGCCGAGGCGCCGGCCGCCGTGGTGACGTCCACCACGCCAGTGGCGGTGAGAATCGCGGTGCCCGACAGCGCCAAACCTGCACTGAACGACGTGAAAGCAGTGATGTTCGCGCCGCTGACGCTGACCGTATCGGCCGAACCGGCGCCGATCTGGAAGGTGATGCCGGCCGAGTTGGTGTCATCCAGCAGCTTGATGCCGTTGAACGCCGTGCTCTGCACCGTGCGGGCGATCTCCTGGGTGAGTTGGTCGACTTCCTTCTGCAGATTGCCGCGCTGGCTGGTGCTGATGGCGCCGTTGGCCGCCTGCACCGCGATCTCGCGGATGCGCTGCATGTTGTTGGCGATCTGGCCGAGTGCCGACTCGGCCGTCTGCGACAGCGAGATGCCGTCGTTGGCGTTGCGCACCGCAACGTTGCTGCCACGGATGATCGAAGACAGACCTTCGGCCACGGCGAGGCCGGCGGCGTCGTCCTTGGCGGTGTTCACGCGCAGGCCCGAGGACAGGCGCTGGAACACGTTGGACAGGCTGGATTGGTTGACGGTGAGGTTCCGCTGCGCGTTGAGCGACGGAACGTTGGTATTGACGGTGAGTGCCATTTCAAAAGTCTCCTTTCAAGGCCGGCGGGTTGGACTCGACGGGCGGTGGTCCTGCCTTGACGCATCGAGTTCGCGCCGCCGTCCAGGAGATTTACGGAGCCCCGGCGGGAAACTTGAGAACGAATTTTGCGGACGATGCGGTGGCGGGATGGGCAAGGATGACCGCGCGCGGCACGCGAGCCAAGATGTCGGCGGACTCAGCCGCGGATCAGGACCTTGGTGCCGGCGCCCACCAGATCGAACAGTTCCACGACGTCGCGGTTGCGCATGCGGACGCAGCCGCGCGAACCGGGACGACCCAGCTCCACCGCATCCGGCGTGCCGTGGATGTAGACGTAGCGGCGAAAGGTGTCGATGTCGCCACCACGGTTGACGCCCGGCTCCTCGCCGCACAGCCAGAGGATGCGGGTGAGGATCCAGTCGCGGTCGGGGGCGGCGCGCCACGTGGCGTCGTCACAGATCTCGCCGGTCGGACGGCGGCCGCGCAGCACAGCGCCGAGCGGCAGGCCGGCGCCAACCTTGGCACGGATGCGGTGGTGGCCGCGCGGCGTGCAGTAGCTGCCGGCCCGTTCACCCGGACCCTTGGCGGCGGTGGAGACCTGGTAGGTGCGGATACGGGTGTCGCCATCCAGCAGGTCGAGGCGCTGGTCGGCGATGCGGACCTCGATGCGCAGCGTCACGACGCGGCCCGCCGGGCGGCAAAGAAAGCGCTGATCTGCGCCGCGCACTCGGCCTGCAGCACCCCGCCTTCGATCTGCGCGTGATGGTTGAGGCGCGTCTCGGCGAAGAGATCGATGACCGAGCCGGCGCTGCCGGTCTTGGGGTCGCGCGTGCCATAGACGACCCGCGCGACGCGCGCGTGGAGGATGGCGCCGGCGCACATCGCGCAGGGCTCGAGCGTGACGTAGAGCGTCGCGCCGGGCAGGCGGTAGTTGCCGGCCTTTGCGGCTGCGGCGCGCAAGGCTTGCACTTCGGCATGCGCGGTGGGGTCGGCGAGGCGGATCGGAGCATTGGCGCCCTCGCCCAGCACCTCGCCCGCGCGCACCACCACAGCGCCCACCGGCACCTCGCCGGCCGCAGCCGCGCGCGCGGCCCATGCAAGGGCATGCCGCATCCAGCGCTCGTCTTCGGTGGCGGCGTTGTCCGCGCTCGCAGTGAGCGTGGCAGGGAGCGTATCGGGCCAGTTCCGCATGGGCGGACTATAGCGCCGGCATGGGCGGCTGTCGGCTGTCAGTGCTTGTACGAACCAACGCACCGTGGCAGGCGCTGCGCGCGGCTGACGCCGGGCACTGCCCGGGGACAGTGCTGCGCGCGGGTCAGGGCCCTCGTCTTCAAGAATCACGGGCCGCCTGTGGGCGCGATGCGCCGCCGCCCCGGCGGCTGCGCCGGCGTGTCCGAACACTCGGCGACGCGCTGCCAGTAGCGCGGTGCGGCGACCCGGCTCGAAGTGACGCGCCACTCGCCATCGCGCGAGAGCTCGAGCCGCACCGCGCCGTCGCAGTCGGTGCGCCATTGGTCGGCGCCGGTGGCCGCATAGCGGTCGAGTATGGCCGGCGCTGGGTGCCCGTAGCGGTTGCCGGCGCCGACCGGATAGACGGCGATGCCGGCATCGACCGCATCCACCAGCGCCTCGCCTGAAGCGTGGCGCGAGCCGTGGTGCGGGACCAGAATCACGTCGCTGCGCAAGTCGATGCCGTAGTTGGCGGCGCGGGCGAGCAGCGCCGCCTCGCCAAGCTTCTCGAGGTCACCGGGGATGAACACCGACCCGGCGGCCGAGGACACGCGCAATGTGCAACTCACTTCGTTGTCGCCGAGCGCGCTGTCGAGGTCCTCCAGCGCCGGGTGAAGAATGTCGAAGCGCACGCCGTCGGCCACCCACGCCGCACCGGCGTCGCAAAAACCCGACCGGACCCCGGCCGGCACGCCGATCAGGCCCTCGCGGTCGGTGTGCAGCAGCTGCGTGATCGGAAGCGCGGCCAGCACGCTGTGTGCGCCGCCGCGGTGATCAGTGTCGTTGTGGCTGACGACAAACGTATCCAAGCGGCGCACGCCCATTGCGCGCAGTTGTGGCACCACCACGCGCTCGCCGGCATCGCTGCCAGCGCTGGCCGGCCCGGCATCAAACAGCAGGTCATGCGTCCGGGTCTGCAGCAGCAGCGACTGCCCCTGGCCGACATCGAACACCGTCAGGTGCATCTCGCCCTCGCCGGGGCGCGCCGGTGCGAGCAAGAACAGTGGCAGGAAGGCGCACAGCCCGAGCCAGCGTCGCGGCCATGCCGCCGGCAGCAGCACCAGCAGCGCGCCCGCGAACGCCAGCAGCGCGACGAGAAAAGCCGGCGCAGCGGTGTCGACCATCGGCTGCGGCAGTTCGAGCAGGAGCACCAGAAAGCGGTCGAGCAGGTCCATCAGCCACGCAGCCGGGGGCAGCAGCCAGCCAAGACCGGGGAACGCACCGAACAGCGCCAGCGGGGTGATGGCAAGGCTCACCACCGGGATGGCCAGCGCATTGGCCAAGGGCGCCACCCAAGAGGTCTGCTGGAACAGGAACAGCGTGGCCGGCATCAGGCTGAGCGTCATCGCCCACTGGCTGCCCACCGCCTCGCGCCAGCCCACCGCCTGCCGCAAGCGCCCGCTGCCGCAGAACACCAGCACCGCCACCGCGCCGAACGAGAGCCAGAAACCGATCTGCAGCACGCCCCACGGGTCGAGCCAGCAGACGACGACGAGCGCGGTGGCCAGTGGCCGCGCGCCGAACCAGCGCTCGCCGCGCCAAGCCGCCCAGGCCATGGCGAGGATCATGTAGAGCGTGCGCTGCGCCGGCAGGCCCCAGCCGGCCAGGGCAACATAGACGATGCCGCAGACGCCTGCCGCGAGACTGGCGAAGCGCCGGCGTGACAGCCAAACCATGAGCGGCGGGCAGCGCCGCCAGAATCGAGCCGCCAGCCACGCCGCGATGCCGGCGAACAGCGTGACATGCAGGCCGGAGATGCTCATCAGGTGCATCACGCCAGTGTCGCGGTAGCGCTGCCACTGGTCCTGACCGATGCCGGCACCGTCGCCAATGGCCAGCGCCACCAGCACGCCGGCCTGCGGGTGGTCGCCGAGCACAGCCAGCATGCGCGCGCGCACCGCCTCGCGCAGCGCCGCCAGTCGCGCGTCCAAATGCCATGACTCCCCGAGTCGCTTGGCAGCGCGGATGCTGCCGGTGGCGCGGATGCCCTGCGCGAACAGCCAGGCCTCGTAGTCGAAGCCGTGGAAGTTGTGCAGGCCCTGCGGAGGCTTGAGCCGGACCGTGAGTTGCCAGCGCTCGCCGGCGGCGAGGGTCGGCGGCGCAGACGGGCGCTGCAAGGCATCGGCCATCGGCATGGCTGCGGCCAGGGCCGGCAAGGCGTCGATCGGGGAGGCCGGCCTGCTTGCATCGGAATGGCCAAGCACAGCCTGCCGCGAAGGCGCGCCGCCCTCGAGCGCGCCTCGCCGCGGCGGCGGCCCCGACCAGCGGCTCAGCAAGAGACGCTCCGGCACGCGCGCGCCGGGCGTCAGCACCTGCTCGGTGACCCACTCGACCCGCAGCGAGCGGCCGTCGTCGCGCGGCAGGCCGACCACGCGCCCGACCACCTCGATGTCGTGACCGATCCACGCCGCCGGCAGGGCATCGTCGAGACGCGCCTGCGCCCGCGCGCTCGCCAGCGCCCAGGTGCCGGCAACCAAGGCCAGGAGCAGACAGGCCGCGCGCGCGGCGCCGGGCGTGCGCCCTGCCACTGCCAAGGCGACCCCCGCCAGCGCAGCGGCAACCGCGACCAGCCAAGCTGGCGGCAAGGTAGCCTGTAGCTGCGTCTGCAGGGTGGCGGCAAGCACCAGAAGGGCGGGAACGGTCGGCACAATGGCGACTCTGGCGCAAGACCGGCGCCACGCGAATCCGTCAACCGGCCGAGACCATGCCGCCGCCCACCACCCGCCAACCCGACTACTGGGACGCCGCCTGCCGGCAACTGGCTTCCGCCGATACCGTCATGGCCGGGCTGATCGCGCGCTACCCGGGCGCAACGCTGGCCAGCCACGGCGATGCCTTCTACACGCTGGCACGCGCCATCGTCGGCCAGCAGATTTCGGTGCGCGCCGCCGACGCGGTGTGGGCGCGGCTCGAATCACACTTGGGCGACGTGTCCCCAGCCGCGTCGCTCGGTGCCGATGCCGATGCGCTGCGCGCCTGCGGCCTGTCTTGGCGCAAGGTCGAATACCTGCAGGACCTCGCCACGCACTTCGCCGACGGACGTCTGGGTGGCAGACTGTTCGCCGCCGCGAGCGACGACGAGTTGCTGGCGCGCCTCACCGCCGTGCGCGGCATCGGGCGCTGGAGCGCGGAGATGTTCCTGATCTTCCATCTCATGCGCCCGGATGTGCTCCCGGTCGATGACATCGGCCTGCTGCGCGCCATCGGCGTGCACTACGGCGATGGCGACAAGGTGAGCGCGCGCGAGGCCCGCCGGGTCGCCGCGCCATGGGCCCCTTGGCGCACAGTCGCCACC
>VEQZ01000079.1 GCA_018882975.1 Rhodocyclaceae bacterium
CTGCAGGCCCGAGTTGCACGGCGTGATGGTGGAGTGGCCGTTGGCGACGCCGATCATCGGCTTGCCGAAGTCGGTCTCGGTGTAGCCCATGCCGTAGTACATGGAGCGGTTGGGCGCGCGCGCGACGCCTTCGGTGATGTTCTTGCTGCGGCGGTTGGCTTGGGACATGTCGTGTGCCTGAAAAAGGACCGGAGGGCGTGACTATAGCCGAGGCCAGTCGACTGCTCGCGCAGCCGGAGGCGCAGGGTGACAGCGGCATTGGTCATAGATTTATGCCTATGCTGGCATAGGCTCAAATCAACTTTACGGGCGCACAAACGCTGGTTAGAGTTGCGCCCTGAGTCTGTGCGCCCGCTTTGGCCGCCCCATTCAACCTGACAAGACGAGGGCGGCCGCTGAACAGGAGGAAACATGTGGTCCGAACTGCGTGACTTGACCGACGCGATCGACGTCGGCACGCCACCCCGCAGCGGCGAGATGGTGTCGCTGACCATCGACGGCCAGCCGGTGCGAGTGCCGCGCGGCAGCAGCGTGATGCTGGCTGCCGCCAAGGCCGGCTGCGGCATCCCCAAGCTTTGTGCCACCGACACGCTGGAACCGTTTGGCAGCTGCCGCCTGTGCCTGGTCGAGGTCGAGGGCATGCGCGGCTATCCCGCCAGCTGCACCACCTTGGTGGCCGATGGCATGACCGTGCGCACGCAATCCGAGGCGCTCAGCCGCGTCCGCAAGGGTGTGCTCGAGCTCTACCTCTCCGACTTTCCCGCCGGGGACGTGCCAGACGGCTGGAGCGAGTTCCATCAAGCGCTGCAGCAGTGCGGCGTGACCAGTCATCCGTATGGCGAGGGCATGGGCCATCAGCAGGCGGCGGTCGACGAATCCAACCCCTACTTTCTGTTTGACCAGGCCAAGTGCATCGTCTGCAACCGCTGCGTGCGCGCCTGCGAGGAGATCCAGGGCACCTTCGCCCTGACCATCAGCGGCCGCGGCTTTGACTCCAAGGTATCGCCCGGCCAGGACCAGCCTTTCTTTGAGTCCGACTGCGTCAGTTGCGGCGCCTGTGTGCAGACCTGCCCGACCCAGGCGCTGGTCGAGAAAAGTCTTTTTCCGGAGGGATACGCCCGTGCCTAACCCGATCAAACCCGAGCGCAGCGTCGTCACCACCTGCGCCTATTGTGGCGTCGGCTGCAACTTCAAGGCCGAGACGCACCAGGGCCGCGTGGTGCGCATGATCCCGTGGAAGGACGGCAAGGCCAACCACGGCCACAGCTGCATCAAGGGGCGCTTCGCCTTCGACTACTACAATCACCCCGACCGCATCTTGAAGCCGATGATCCGCGACAGCATCGACGAGGTCTGGCACGAGGTGAGCTGGGAACACGCCTTCGAGTTTGCCGCGGCACGTTTCCGCCGCATCCAGAAGCGCCATGGCGCGCGCTCGATCGGCGCGGTGTCGAGCAGCCGCTGCACCAACGAGGAGATCTTCCTCGTGCAAAAGCTGGCCCGCGCGGTGTTTGGCAACAACAACATCGACAACTGCGCGCGCATCTGCCATTCGCCGACGCAGTTCGGCCTCTCCGCCACCGTGGGCTGGGGTGCGGCCAGCCAGCACTTCGATTCCATTCTGCAGGCCGACGTCATCATGGTGGTCGGCGCCAACCCGACCGAGGGCCACCCGGTGTTCGGCTCGCTGCTCAAGCGGCGGGTGCGGCAGGGCGCCAGGCTGATCGTCATCGACCCGCGCCAGACCGAGACCGTGCGCTCGCCGCACGTGGTGGCCGACGTTCACTTGGCCTTGCGCCCGGGCACCAATGTCGCGGTGCTCGACAGCATCGCCCACGTGGTGGTGCGCGAGAAGCTCTACAACGAGGCCTTCGTGCGCGAGCGTTGCGAGTGGCACGAGTTCGAGCACTGGGCCGGGCTGGTCGGCAGCGAGCGCTACGCGCCGGAGGTCATCGGGCCGCAGGCCGGCCTCGACCCCGAGGACATCCGTCGCGCCGCGCGGCTCTACGCCAGCGGCCCCAACAGCGCCATCTACTACGGCCTCGGCGTGACCGAGCACTCGCAGGGCTCGACCGGCGTGATGTGCCTGGGCAACCTGTCGCTGGCCTGCGGCATGCTCGGCCGCGAGGGCGTCGGCGTGAACCCGCTGCGCGGCCAGGGCAATGTGCAGGGCGGCAGTTGCTTGGGCAGCTGGCCGCACGTGTTCAGCGGCTACCGCTTTGTCACCGACGACGAGGTGCGAGGCTCCTTTGAAGCCGAATGGGGCGTCACATTGGACGCCGAGCCGGGCCTGCGCTTGCCGAATATGTTCGACGCCGCACTGACCGGGCACTTCCGCGGCATGTTCATCATGGGCGAGGACCCGGTGCAGAGCGACCCCAACCAGGACCACACCATCGCCGCCATGCGCGAGATGGAGTGCGTGGTGGTGCAGGACCTGTTCCTTAATGAGACCGCCAAGTACGCGCACGTCTTCCTGCCGGGCAGCTCGTCGCTGGAGAAGGACGGCACCTTCACCGGCGCCGAACGCCGCGTCAACCGCGTGCGCAAGGTGGTCGAGCCGCTGGCTGGCCTGCAGGACTGGGAGATCGTGGTCAAGCTGATGAACGCCATGGGCTACCCGGTGCACTACGACCATGCCGGGCAGGTGCTGGATGAGGTCGCCCGCCTGTCGCCGGCCTACAAGGGGCTCAGCTTCGAGCTGCTGGACCGCGTCGGCTCGGCGCAGTGGCCGGTCGACGAGAACGCGCCGGAGGGCACCGAGGTGCTGCACCGCGAGCGCTTCCCGCGCGCCAACGGCCGCGGCACCTTCATGCTCACCGAGTACGTGCCGACGCGCGAGCGCACCAGCGACCAGCACCCGCTGCTGCTCACCACCGGACGGATCCTGAGCCAGTACAACGTCGGCACGCAGACGCGCCGCACCGCCAACAACCATTGGCACGCCGAGGACCTGCTCGAGATCAGTGCCGGCGACGCCGCCGTGCGCGGCATCAAGGATGGCGACAGGGTCTGGCTTTCCAGCCGCTTCGGCGCCACGCAGTTACGCGCCAGGCTCTCGACGCGCGTCAACCCGGGCGTGGTCTACACCACCTTCCACCACGTCGAGACGCGGGTCAATGTGGTGACCTCCGACCTCTCCGACTGGGCCACCAACTGCCCCGAGTACAAGGTGACGGCGGTGGAGGTGTCGCTGGTCGCGCCGGCGGGCGTCGCTGCGGCGGGCCGTGGCGAGCCACGACGCGAAGGGGCCAGAGCGGGTGCACAGGGCGGCAACGCCGCGCCCGTGGCCGGGCACGAGTCTGGGGCCAGCCGCGCGGAGGCCCACGCATGAACGCGCTGCACGAACCCCTGCCGCAGGGGCGCTCAGAAGATCCAGTTCTGGCGATGGAACGCCTGCTCGGCATGGCCAACCAGATCGGTGACTTTTTCGCGCCCTACCCGCCGGCGCGCCGCGCCGAGGGCATCCGCAACCACCTGCGCACCTACTGGGACCCGCGCATGCGCGATGCCTTGCTCGCCCACATCGACGGTGGCGGCAGCGGCTTGGCCGAGCATGTGCTGCAGGGCGCGCTGCTGCTGCGCGACGGCGAGCCGAAGAAGGGGTACTACGGGCCGCCGAAGGCGTGAGGGCGCGGTCAGGTGCCGCAAAAGGTCCGGTAGGGCACCGCCTCCAGCGGCGCCGGGCGCGCGAGGTCGGCGCAGTCGCCCTGCTCCTCGAAGGGCGTGGCGAGTACCCGCTGCAGACGCTCGAATGGCACCAAGTCGCCCTGGGTGGCGGCGGCGATCATCGCCTCGACCGCCTGGTTGCGCGGGATGTAGGCCGGGTTGACGCGACGAAGGGCGGCGGCGAGCGCGTGGCCCCTGCCATCGGCAGCCGAGGACAACACTCCATCGGCATCGGGCTTGGCGGCATCCGGTCTGACCCAATCCGGGCTCACCGCACCGCACGAACCAGCGTCCAAACCCACCCGCGCCCGCCAGCGCGCCAGCCACGCCGCCGGTGCCTCACGGTCGACGAACTGGTCGCGGAGCGGCGCCTCGTCGCCCGCCGCGGCCGCGCACAGGGCACGGTGGGCGTTGGTCCAGTCGATCCGATGCGCTTGCAGCAGCGCCAGCCAGTCGGCCATCAGGTCGGCATCGGTGTCTGCCGCCGCGCCGACGGGCGGCGCCGGCAGGCCGCCCTGCCCTCCGGCCCTCGGCCCTCCCGCCCCCGCATCGCCCGAGCCCGCGGCGCCCTCGGGCCATGCCAGCCTCCACAAACCGAGCTTGGCACCCAGCCGCATCTGCCATTCGCGCGCAAACTGCGCCTGGAATGCGGTGATGGCGGCGGTGGCCAGATCGATGGCGCGCGGCTGGTCAGGGTCAATCAGCGGTAGCAGTGCCTCGGCCAGCCGCGCCAGGTTCCACTGCGCGATCGGCGGCTGATTGGCGTAGGCGTAGCGGCCATGGCGGTCGATACTGCTGAACACGGTGGCCGGGTCGTAGGCCTCCATGAACGCGCAGGGACCGTAGTCGATGGTCTCGCCGGCGATGCTGCAGTTGTCGGTGTTCATCACGCCGTGCACAAAGCCCGCGCCCATCCACTGCGCCACCAAAGCCGCCTGCCGCGCGCAGACCGCCTCCAGCAGCGCCAGCGCCGGCCGCTCGGCGCCCGCCAGCTCCGGATCGTGTCGCGCCAGCACGTAGCCCACCAGCCGTTGCAGTGACGCCAGATCTTCTCGCGCGGCAAAGCACTCGAAGGTGCCGACGCGGATATGGCTGCTCGCCACCCGCGTGATCACCGCGCCCGGCAGCACCTCGTCGCGGAACACCGGCTCGCCGGTGAGCACCGCCGCCAGCGCGCGCGTGGTCGGGATGCCGAGCGCGTGCATGGCCTCGCTGACCAGGTATTCGCGCAGCACCGGGCCGAGCGCCGCGCGGCCGTCGCCGCCGCGCGAGTAGCGCGTGCGGCCGGCGCCCTTGAGCTGGATGTCGCGGCGCTGGCCGTCGGCGCCGACCACCTCGCCCAGCAGCACCGCCCGGCCATCGCCCAACTGCGCCACGAAATTGCCGAACTGGTGGCCAGCATAGGCGCTGGCCACCGGCAGCGAACCGGGAATGCTGCGATTGCCGCTGAACCAGTCGGCCGCCTGCGCTCGCAGCAAGGTCGGATCGGCGCCAAGCAAGGCTGCCAACGGCTCGTTGAGCGCCAGCAGGCGCGGTTCGCGCACCGGCGTCGGGTGTTGCCGAACCGAAAAGGGCTCTCCGAGCGCGGCGTAACTGTTGTCGAAGGCGAGACCGCTCAAGCGCCCGGGCCGACCGTCTTATTGAAGAACACGGCCCGCTCGACCGCCGTCACCCAGACCATGCCCAAACCCGGCGAACCGGTGGTGGCCTCGGCGACGATGCGCTCGACAATGTCGTCGGCCAGTTCGTCATCGCAGAGGATCTGGATCAGCACCTTGTCGCTAAAGTCCTTGAGCACCTGCCGGATGCCCGCGCTACCACCGGGACCGGAGCGCTCGACCCGCGACACGATCATGCCGGGAAAGTCCGGCATCTCGCGCAGCACCTGGTTGATCCGGTCCAGCTTGTTGGGGCGCACCACCGCCCTGATCTCTTTCATTGCCGCCCCCCTGCGGACTGCATCCCGCCCTTGCGTGTGCCTGTGGTCATCATGCTCATGCGTTCCTCTGATCGGGCTCGTCGAACCAGCGGTAGATCGCCGGCACCACCACCAGCGTCAACAAGGTCGAGGTGATGAGGCCACCGATCACCACCACCGCCAACGGCCGCTGCACCTCGGAACCGGGGCCGGTGGCAAACAGGAAGGGCGCCAGGCCCAGCAAGGCCACTGTGGCGGTCATCATCACCGGCCGGAACCGCATTTTGGCACCCTCGATGGTGGCTTGCTCGACCGGCATGCCTTCGTGGCGCAAGCTGCGGATGTAGCTCACCAGCACCACGCCGTTGAGCACGGCGATGCCCCACAGCGCGATGAAGCCCACCGAGGCCGGCACCGACAGGTACTCGCCCGACACCGCCAGACCAATCACGCCGCCGATCGAGGCGAAGGGCAGCACGGTGATGATCAGGGTGGCATAACGCACCGAGCCGAACAGCAGGAAGAGCAGGAAGAAAATGGCAGCGATGGTCACCGGCACGATCACCGAGAGGTGGCCGAGGGCGCGCTGCATGTTCTGGAACTGGCCGCCCCACTCCAGGTAGTAGCCCTCCGGCATCGGCACCTGGGCGGCGACCTTTTGCTGCAGTTCGGCGACGAAGCCGCCGAGGTCGCGGTCGGCCACGTTGACCCCCACCACCACGCGGCGCTTGGCCATTTCGCGGCTGATTTGCGCCGCGCCCTCGCGCACCTCGATGCTGGCGACCGAACCCAGCGGCACCAACGCGCCACCCGGAGTGTTGATGAGGATGTCACCGATCGCACTGGGGTCGTCGCGGAACGCCTCCGGCACCCGCACCGTGGCGTCGAAGCGGCGCTGGCCCTCGAACACCTGGGTGGCGATCTTGCCGCCCAGCGCGATCTCCACCATCTGATTGACGTCGGCCACGTTCAAGCCATAACGGGCGATCGCAGCGCGGTCGACCTCGATGTTGAGGTACTGCTGGCCGCTCACCTTCTCCACCCGCAGGTCACGCGCGCCCTGGGTCGAAGCGACCACGCGCGCGATCTGGTTGGCAGTGTCAAGCAGCGTGTCCATGTCGTCGCCAAACACCTTGACCGCGACGTCGTTGCGCACGCCAGTGACCAGTTCGGCCACTCTCTGGGCAATCGGCTGGGCCATGGCGATCGACACGCCGGGCAGGTCGGCGAGCTTGTCGCGGATGGCGTCGGCGATGGTGTCCTGGGTCCAGCCCTCGGGCCATTCGTCGCGCGGCAGCAGGCTCACCACCGGCTGGCCTTCGTTTTGCGACTGCGGGTCGGCAGGCGACTCGCCACGGCCCACGGATGAGACCACACCCTTGACGCCCGGCACCTCGAGCACGCGGCGCAGGATCTCGCGCTCCATCTTGAGCGACTCGTCGAGCGAGATGTTGGGCACCCGCGCCACGCCCGGCACGATCGACCCCTCCTTCATCTCGGGGATGAACGAGGTGCCAAGGAAGGGCAGCGTGGCGACGGAGATGCCGAACGCGGCGATCGCCATCAGGAAGGTCTTGCGGCTGTTGGCCACCGCCCACTGCAACATCGGCAGCCACGGCCGCTTGAGCGCGCGGATCAGCCGCGTATCCTCCTCGCTGCCGCCCTTGAGCACGTAGGTGCAGAGCACCGGCGTGAGGGTGAGCGAGAGCACCAGCGACACCGCCAAAGCGATGGCAATGGTGTAGGCGAGCGGCGCGAACATCTTGCCCTCCATGCCCTCGAGGGTCATGAGCGGCAGGAACACCAGAATGATGATGCCGACGCCGAAGATCACCGGCACCGCCACCTCCTTGACCGCCTCGAAGATGACGCGGATCTTGCGTTCGCCCTCCGCCGCGCCATGCGACAGCCGCGAGAAGGCATTCTCCACCACCACCACCGAGCCATCCACCATCAGGCCGATGGCGATGGCCAGACCGCCCAGGCTCATCAGGTTGGCGGAGATGCCGAGCTTGTTCATGATCATGAAGGTCATCAGCGGCGTGAGCACCAGCGTCGAGATGACGATCAGGCTGGACCGCACGTCGCCAAGGAACAGGAACAGCACGACGATGACGAACAGCACGCCCTCGAGCAGCACCTTGATCACGGTATTGAGTGCCGCATCGACCAGTTCCGAGCGGTCGTAGTAGGGCACGATCTGCAGGCCCTCGGGGAGCATGCCCTTGCTGTTGATCTCCTCGACCCGCTCCTTGATGCGGCTGACGATCTGCTTGGCATTGCCGCCGGCCAGCATCATGACGATGGCGCCGACCGCCTCGGTCTTGCCGTCCTTGACCAGGCCACCGACCCGCACCTCGGCGCCCTCCTCGATCTGCGCCACATCACGCAAGTAGACCGGGGTAGCGCCCTCGTTCTTGACCACGATGTTGCGGAAGTCGTCGATCGAGCGCACCAGACCGATGCTGCGGATGAGGAACTGCTCGGCGTGCTGGTTGAGCACGCCACCGCCGGCGTTGGCGTTGTTGGCCGACACCGAATCGAACACCTGATTCAAGCTCAGGCCGTAGTGGCGCAAGCGGTCCGGGTTGACGCGAATGTGGTACTGCTTGACGAAGCCACCCTGCGAGTTGATCTCGGCGACGCCCGGCACCGAGCGCAGCAGCGGCCGCACCACCCAGTCCTGCACGATGCGGCGGCGTGTCAGTTCTTCGCGGCTGAGTTCGCGGTCGCCATCGTCGGCCTTCTGCAGCGTGTACTGGAACACCTCGCCCAAGCCGGTCGAGACCGGGCCGAGCACCGGCGCCACGCCCTCCGGCATGCGGCCACGCACGTCAGCGAGACGCTCCATGACCAGTTGCCGGGCAAAGTAGACATTGGTCTGGTCGGTGAACACCAAGGTGATCAGCGACAGCCCCGGCCGGTTGAGCGAACGCATCTCGGTCATGGCCGGCAGACCGGTCATGGCGAGCTCGATCGGCACCGTGACCAGACGCTCCATCTCGTCGGGCGAGCGGCCGATCGCCTCGGTGGCGATCTGCACCTGGATGTTGGTGACATCGGGGAAGGCGTCGACCGACAGTTTGCGCGCGGCATCGAGGCCGAACACGAACAGCACGATGCTGACGACAACGAGGACCAGACGCTGCTCGAGCGCAGCGCGGATGATGGCCGGAATCATGGGGCGCGGTCTCCCGGCGGCTTACTGGTTGGCGCTCTTGCGCTGGGTGTTGAGGTGGAAGGCGCCGTCCACCACCACCCGCTCGCCACTGGCAAGGCCCTCGAGCACCGGCCGCACC
>VEQZ01000080.1 GCA_018882975.1 Rhodocyclaceae bacterium
GGGTGCGCTTCGGGCCGGTGGAACTGCCCTCGCACCTCAAACGGGGCGCCCTGCACGAGCTCGCCGAAGACGAGGCGGCCAAGCTGCTGCACTGGGCCGGCCTGCCGGCCGAGATGCCGACACCGGTACAGAAGCGCCCCGGCGCGCCGCGCAAGCGCCCGGTGCTGCAGAACCTGCCGGATGCGCCAAAAGCGGCGCCACGCGGCGGCAAAGGGCGCGCCAGCGAGGGGAAGTCCGACAGTTCCAGAACCGTCCGCAATGACCGGACACAGCCGGCCGACACTCGGCGCGGTGGCGCCCCGACTAAACCTGCCCGGCCGCGCGCGCCGCGGCGAGGGTCTGCGCGCTGACGGCGAACACCACGCCATCGCCAGCCGAGGTCAGCGGCCAGATCAGGTCGAGATCAGGCCACAGCGCCTCGACGATCTCGCGCCGCTCGCCCACCTCCACCAGCAGCCAGCCGCCGGGCTCGAGGTGCTCGGGCGCCTCGCGCAGGATGCGCCGTACCGCGTCCATGCCGTCGTCCCCGGCGGCCAGCGCCAGCGCCGGTTCGTGGCGGAACTCTTCGGGGAGTTCGCCCATGGCCAGCGCATCGACGTAGGGCGGGTTGCAGAGGATACGGTCGTAGCGGCGCCCGGCCAGCGGCGCGAACAGGTCGCCGTGCAGCAGTTCGATGCGCGGCTCGAGGCCATAGTCGGCGATGTTCAGCGCCGCCACCTCGAGCGCGTCGGCGCTGATGTCGGCGGCATCGACATGGGCGTTGAGGTAGACATGCGCTGCCACCACCGCCAGGCAGGCCGAACCGGTGCAGAGGTCGAGCACGCTGTCGACCGAATCGGGCTCGGCCAGCCAAGGCGCCGGCTGCACCTCGTCGTCACGCAGCAGTTCGGCGATGAACGAGCGCGGGATGAGCACGCGGCGATCGACGCGGAAGCCAAAGTCGCCCAGCCAGGCTTTCCCGGTGATGTAAGCCGACGGCATGCGCTGCTCGGTGCGCTGCTCGATCACCCAGGCCAGGCTGCGCGCCTCGTCGGCGGTCAGCGCCGCGCCCAGAAAAGCCTCGAGCCGCTCACTCGGCAGCGCCAGCGTGTGGCAGATCAGGTAGACCGCCTCGTCGAAGGGGTCGAGGAAGCCCTGCCCGTGGGCGAGGCCGGCATGCCCAAAGCGGCTCATGGCGTAGCGCAGCCAGTCGCGCACGGTGAGGAGTTCGGGGGGCGCGATCTGCGCGTTGTGAAAGGGATTGCTCATGGCCGGGCCTTGCTGCGGGTCAGTGCTGCGGATGCTGACACGCTAAGATGCCGGGCGGCAATCGGCGCCGCTTGCGGCCACCGGCGCCACCGGCGCCAGCGGCCCGACAGCGCCTACGCGCCCGCGCGCATGCGCCGAATCGGCAAGCCACTCCACCCGTCCTCCACCAGCCACTCCACCCGCCCCCGCAGCCGCCATGCCCGTCCTCCAAGTCTCCAACGCCTGCCTCGCCTACGGCGACGTGGCCCTGCTCGACCGCGCCGAACTGGTGCTCGAGGCCGGCGAGAAGGTCGCGCTGATCGGCCGCAACGGCGAGGGCAAGTCGAGCCTGATGCGCGCGCTGGCGGGCCAGCAGGCACTCGACGACGGCGAGGTCTGGCGGCAGCCGGGCGCCGGCTTTGCCTATGTGGCGCAGGAGCCGGACTTTGCACTGGCCGGCAGCGTGTTCGACACGGTCGCGGCGGGCCTCGGTGCACAGGCAGTCACCTTGCAGGCTTATCACCACTGCGCGCAGGCAGTAGCCGGCGGCGACACGTCGCGGTTGGACGAACTCGCCCGCCTGCAGCAGGCGCTCGAGGACTCGGGCGGCTGGACCGTGCACCACCGCGTCGAGGCGGTGCTCGAGCGGCTGCGGCTTGACGGCGACGCCGACGTCGCCGCGCTCTCCGGCGGCGGCATCAAGCGCGTCGCGCTGGCGCGGGCGCTTGTATCTCAACCAGAGGTCCTGCTGCTCGATGAGCCGACCAACCACCTCGACATCGACGGCATCCTCTGGCTCGAAGGCCTGATCCGCGATTTCCCCGGCAGCGTGGTGGTGATCACCCACGACCGCGCCTTCCTCGATGCCGTGGCCACGCGCGTGCTCGAACTCGACCGCGGGCGGCTGATGAGCTTCCCCGGCAACTTCGCCACCTATCTGGAGCGCAAGGCCGGCTGGCTGGAGAACGAGGCCCGCCAGGCCACCGAATTCGACAAGTTCCTCGCGCAGGAGGAAGCCTGGATCCGCAAGGGTGTGGAGGCGCGGCGCACGCGCTCGGCCGGGCGCGTCAAGCGGCTGGAGAATTTGCGGGTGGCTCGGGCCCAGCGCCGCGAGCGCATGGGGCAGGTGCGGATGGGCGTGGACGAGGGCGAGCAGAGCGGGCGCCTGATTGCCGAGTTGGAGCGCGTGACGCTGACCTACCGCGACCAGCCCATGAGCGACGCCCCCGGCGCCGACCTCACGCCTCGCAGCCCGACCGGCCGCGACGATTCCGCCAGCTACAGGACCGCCACCGACCAGTCCGCCAAGGACAAGACCGTCATCCGCGACTTTTCCTGCCGCCTGATGCGCGGCGACCGCGTCGGCATCATCGGCGCCAACGGCGCCGGCAAGACCAGCCTGCTGCGGCTGATCCTCGGCTTGGCCGAGCCAACCAGCGGCCGCGTGCGGCGCGGCACCAAGCAGGAAGTGGCCTACTTCGACCAGTTCCGCACCGCGCTCGACCCCGAGGCGCAGCTCACCGACGTCATCTCGCCTGGTTCCGAGTTCGTCGAGGTCAATGGCACGCGCAAGCACGTCATCGGCTACTTGGGCGACTTCCTGTTCAGCCCGCAACGCGCGCGCTCGCCGGTCAAGAGCCTCTCCGGTGGCGAGCGCAACCGCCTGCTGCTGGCGCGGCTGTTCGCGCGACCGGCCAACATCCTGGTGCTCGACGAGCCGACCAACGACCTCGACATCGAGACGCTGGAGTTGCTCGAGGCGCTGCTGGCCGATTACGCCGGGACGCTGTTCCTCGTCAGCCACGACCGCGCCTTCCTCGACAATGTGGTGACGCAGGTGATCGCCGCGGACGGCGACGGCGTGTGGAAGGAGTACGTCGGCGGCTACGCGGAGTGGGTCAAGCAGCGGCCAGCGCGGGCCGGGGGCGACGCGGCAGCACTTCAGGGCGCCTCAAGGACAGCCGGCGCGGGCGGACCGGGCAAGCCGGCAAGACTGGTAAACAACGCCACCGAGGCTGCCGCTTCGATGGCGGCAACAGGGGCAGCGACCGCAGCGCCATCGCCTGTACCCGCCACGGCAGCACCCGCCGCCGCCCGCAAGGCCAAGCTCAGCTACAAGGAGACGCGCGAACTCGAGCAATTGCCGGCGCGCATCGAAGCGCTGGAGGCCGAGCAGGCCGCGCTCGAGGCGCGGCTCGCCGACCCGGCCACCTACCAGCCCGGCGCCGCCGATCTGGCCGTGCTGACGGCACGCCGCGAGGCGATTGAGGCCGAGTTGCTCGCCTGTCTGGAGCGTTGGGAGATGCTGGAGCAGGCTGCCGGCTGAGTTGGCGGCCCGCCCTGCGCCGGGCTGGCAGAAACCGGCGGCAGCCCATGCAGGCCGTGACGCACCGACAAGCTCGTTCGCCCGGCGGGTGCCCGCCAAGCAGGCCCGCGCGGACGCGCAGGCTTTTGGTGGCGCTTTTGGCGGCGCTTTGAACGGGAATGATTCGCGTTTATCTTGACCCGCGACACGGTGTCAACGATAATCGTTCTCACTTCAAAGACCTGAAAGCCGGCCCGCCATGGCGCCTCGTCGTACCCCCGTTTCACCCCGCCCCACCCACCATCGGCGCCCCGCCCGTCTGCTAGCTGCCACCCTCGCCGGCGTGCTCGCGCCCGCCAGCCATGCCACCGAGGCGGTGTCCGGGGACGCCCTGTTGGCGACATTCGCGGCGCCGCGCGTCGACGTGATCGGCGCGATGGAGAACCTGCCGCTGCTGGGCAGCACCGCGCACACCATCAGCAGCGAGGACCTGCGCAATTCGCAGGTGTTCACCACCGGCGAAGCGCTGCGCAAGGTGCCCGGGGTCCACGTGCGCGACGAGGAGGGATTCGGCTTGCGGCCGAACATCGGCATCCGCGGCCTCAACCCGACGCGCTCGACCAAGGTGCTGCTGCTCGAGGACGGCATCCCGCTCAGCTATTCGCCCTACGGTGACAACGCCAGTTACTACCACCCGTCGATCGACCGCTATGAGCGCATCGAGGTGCTGAAAGGCGCGGAGACCATGCGCTTCGGGCCGCAGACGATTGCCGGTGTCGTCAACTACATCACCCCCAACCCGCCGCAGCAGTTCGGTGGCTACGTGCAGGGCGTGTTCGGCAACCGCGACTACCTCAACGGCAAGGTCAATATCGGTGGCAACGGCTTCCTGCTCGACCTCACGCACAAGGAGGGCGCGGGCGCTCGCCAGAACAACCAGCACTCGATCGACGACCTCAATCTCAAATGGGTGGGGCAGCTCAGCGACCGCCAGGCCATCACGCTGCGAGCGAACTATTACAAGGAGAACTCGCAGGTCACCTATTCGGGCCTGACCGAAAACGAGTTCCGCAACTTCGGCGGGCGCTACAACCCGTTCAGGAACGACAATTTCGACGCCGAGCGCTTTGGCCTCTCGGCCACCCACGACCTGGAGCTTGCCGGCGGCGCGCTGCTCACCACCAACGTGTACGCGGCGTATTTCACGCGCGACTGGTACCGGCAGTCGAGCAATTCGGTGGACAAGCAGGATTACAAATACTTGGACGTCGGCATGAACATGGATGTCCCTGTTAATCCCACAGGCTGCGCGGATCTGGTTGCCAAGCGGCGGCGTGGCGAGCGCATCGACCCGGAGGACTGCCGCGGCAACCAAGGCCGCCTCCGCGACTACATCACCTATGGCATCGAGCCGCGCCTGGTGGCGCCCAACCGGCTCGGCGAGTTGCAGATCGGCCTCAAGGCGCATTTCGAGGAGCAGAAGCGGACGCAGCGCAACTTCGCAGCGCCGACACCCCAAGGGGATTTCACCGACAGCGAGCGGGTCACCCGCCGACTCGACGCCTATTCGGGCTACCTCGCGCAGCGCTTTGATGTCGGTGATTTCTCGCTGACACCGATCGCCCGCTACGAGTGGATCGACTTCGACCAGAACCGCACGGCGGGCACCGCCACGCAGATTGGCCGCGCCTCGGACAAGACCACCGCTTTCACGCCGGGCCTCGCCGCGGCGTGGAATGGCATCAAGGGCTGGACCCTGTTCTCGGGTGTCCACGAGGGCTATGCGCCGCCACGCATCGAGGACGCCATCTCCGGCAGCGGCTTCAACAATGTCGATGCCGAGCGCTCCACCAACTTCGAACTCGGCCTGCGCGGCAAGCCGACCGAGGGCGCCTCGCTGCAAGCCGCCTACTTTCGCAACGACTTCCGCAACCTGGCGGCGCTCGGAAACTCCGGCGGAGTCAGCGCCACGGCACAGGGGGAAGCGCTGTTTCAGGGCATCGAACTGTCGGGTCTGGCACAACTGGGTGGTGGCTACTTCGGCCGACTCGCCTACACCTGGCTGCCCACGGCACGGCAGGACTCGGTGTTCCGCCGCACGGGGGCGCCCGCGGATGGCAATACCGGCGTCGCAGCGGCCGGCAGCGCGGAGGGCAATCGCTTGCCCTATGCGCCGCGGCACACCGCCACCGCTGCGCTGGGCTATGCCAGCGGGCCATTCCGCTTCGAACTGGAGGCGCAGTATGTGGGCGCGCAGTACTCCGATTTTGCCGAGACGCGGGCGGCTGGTGGCGCCGACACCAACGCCGCCGGCAGCGACGGCCGCAGCGGCCTGATCGACAGTTACACCGTGGTCAACCTCGCCACCAGCTACAAGCTGGACCGCAAGACCACCCTGCTGCTCACCGCCAAGAACCTGTTCGACCGCGAGTACATCGTCGACCGCACGCGCGGCATTCTCGTCGGCGTGCCGCTGCTGGTGCAGGCGGGGCTGCGTTACGACTTCTGATCTGCGCGGCTCGCCCAACCGAAGCGTTCCGGGCGGCCGAGCATTAGACTCATCGCAAGCTCTTATCGTCGTATCATGCGCTGAAGAATCCCCTCAAGCCTCTCGCTCACGCGGCGGCACGGGCGAACTCAAGACCATGGGCAGGCGAACGATGACAGGGAAAGTCTGCAACCGTCGGTCACGAGGCCTTCAGGCAAGGTCACTGGCCCTGTGCTTTCTGACTGTGTGCGGCATGGCCCCGGCCGGGCGGGCCGAGGCGTTCAACCTGATTCAGTTCGCTACCCGCCAACTCCAGACCACCAATGGTTTGCTCACTGGCAATTCGCGTTTGCGCTTCGCGCCAGGAACCCAGGAACAGTTCGAGGTGTTGGCGGGCGACGTCATGGCGGCGATGGAACCCAAGTCCATCATCTCGACACCTGCCGCAAGCGGCAATGGCTTCTCCGTGGCCCTGTCTTATGACTCGGTTGAAACCGCCGACCCCGAACTCTGGCGCCTCGCGACACGTGACGAACGCTCCGAATTCAGGGTGCCGCGCCTCGGCGTCCGCTATGGATGGTCAGACATGTTTGCGGTGGGGGCCTCAGTGTTGCACCTGCCCAGTAGCCATCTGACCCTCTACTCGATCGATGCGTCCATCGCTGCGCCGGAATCGTTCGGGCCGATCCGGCCGGGAATCTACGCCTCGATGAGTCGACTCGAGGGTTTCGAAGATGCACGGGTACGGACTTTCAGTGCGGGCGCCACGGCAACTGTCCGGATCATAGATTTCCGCGTCGTCGGTGGCGCTGGCCTTGTTCATGGCCACGCGTCTTACGACGGGCGGTCAGATTTCGACGCGACAATCAACCAGAGCCGTTTTTTTGGCGCTGTGGTTTATCCGTTCAAGGACTTTTCGATCGGCGCCGAGTTTGGCGTGATCGGAAAGCGCGATTACCAGTCTCTGGGCATCTCTTACCATTTTTAGGGGGCGTTTAAATGGCTACGTTTACCAACCTCGCCAGCAATGTCGGCGGCTCGCCGTTCTCTGCGACGCTCACCAACTCCATCATCTCCGCAGTTCAAAGCGGAGAAGCCGGGAATATTGGCAACAATCTGTCCCGGCTCACCGACTTGCTTGGCAGTTTTGATTCCGCCAATCTGGACGAAGCCGGATTTGAATCCAACACCGCCACCAAGGCCAAATATTTTCTCAGCGGCAATCTGCTTGATCCGGGGGCGGGTTTTTTGCAGATCCTCGGCAGCAATATGCCAATTTACGACCCGGTTTCCGGGAGCTACCCCGACCCGGCAGCCAATTTCAGAATCACATCGATCGAGTACCGCAACAGTTTTTTGAATAACCTCCGGTTTGTCGTGGCCGGCACCTTCTCGACCACCACCACCACGATCACCAGCATCGAAACCGGCGACGACTTTTTCAGCGTCAAAGTCTCAGGCTCGATATCGGTCGATAACACGGCCGGCACCTTATCTTCGGCCGCGCTAAGCAGCATCGCGGTCAGTTTCGTCGATGACGATGGCGCGGTGGTCACCGCAACGCTCGGCGTGTCGCTGTCATTGACCAACCAGTCGCTTTCGGTGAATTCCCTGGCGATATCCAAAGGCAGTCAGAGCCTGTTCTCCGCACAGAATCTGGGGCTCCGCTACAGTTTTGGTGACGCTGCGGCGAACAACCCGTTCACCATCGGGTCGCTCAGCGCGGGCAGACTTTCAACAGAATTCCTGTTCAGTGCCAACGACGTCATCACGGGCACCAGCGGCACGGACTCCCTCGGTGGCTATGGCGGGAATGACTCGATCAACGCCGGCAGCGGGCGCGACGTCGTCGGTGGTGGTGTGGGCAACGACACCTTGCTCGGCGTGGCCGGCGCAGACACGCTTTCCGGTGACGATGGCAACGACAGCCTCTTGGGTGGCACGGAGGGTGACTGTCTGTACGGCGGCAACGGCAACGACGTCCTCTCGGGAGACGCCGGGAACGACTTCCTTGCCGGCGGGGCCGGGCGCGACATGCTGCTGGGGGGCGTCGGCAGCGACACCTTGGCCGGTGGCGAGGCCTTCGCCGACCGTTTCGGGTTGTACATCGTCACGCCTTCGGACAGCATCGACACGCTCAATGGCGGTGCCGGCGATGACACATACGTCATCGACAACGCCGGCTTGGTGGTGGTCGACTCGGGTGGCTACGACACCGGCGTGGTCAGCATCAACGGTTTCGTCGCGACTGGCGGCGGATTCGCCCAGATCGAAAAGTTCCTTCTTTACGACGACGGCCGGGGGCGGCGATTCACCGCCAACGCACTTAACAACGTCGTAATTGGTGGCAGCGCAGCCGAGACCATCGATGGCGGCGCGGGCAAAGATCTGCTGCGCGGCGGTGCCGGCGCCGATGTCCTCACCGGCGGCGCGGACCGGGACACCTTCGTCTTCGCTGCGGGCGACAGCGGCCAAGCCACTGGTTTCGACACCATCACAGACTTGGCCAAGGGTGCAGCCGGCACCGGCGACCTGATCGACTACAGCGCTGCCCTGACGTGCGGCGGCAACACCACCTCGGCAACCGACTCTCAAGCCTCGATTAACCAGACCACCGGCGTGGCGACCTTCGCCTCGGGATCCGGCACCACCATGGCCG
>VEQZ01000081.1 GCA_018882975.1 Rhodocyclaceae bacterium
GGGTGGCAGCGGCAACGACACCATCGATGGTGGCGAGGGCAGGGACGTACTGACCGGTGGCGGTGGCGAGGACGTCTTCCTGTTCTCGGCAGCGGAGTCGGTGCTCGGCAGCTATGCGCGCGACGAGATCACCGATTTCCGCGCGGCCGATGATCGGCTGGTGCTTGACACCGACGTCTTTGTCGCGCTCGCCGATGCCGACTATTACGACCCTGGCACGGGCGACTTTGTCTACGGCGCGGCGGCGGCGGACGGTGTGCTGGTGTATGCGCGCGGTGTGCTGTACTACGACGCTGATGGCAGTGCCGGAGCTGATGCCGCGGTGGCCATCGTCAAGCTGGCGGGAAAGCCGACCCTGAGCGACGCCAATTTTGGCGCGGAGTCGTTCACGGCGGTTTAACGCGCGGGCGGGCACTGCGGTAATCTCGCGGCATTCCAGTATGCCCCGGGGCGCCGCAGTCCCATCTCCCATGACCGACGTCACCCTCGCGCCCGGCGTCACTGCCGGCAACACCCGCCCTTTCGTGCTGCTCGGCGGTATCAATGTGTTGGAGAGCCGCGAACTGGCGTTTGCCGCCTGCGCCGAGTACGTGCGCGTGTGCGGCAAACTGGGCATCCCCTACGTGTTCAAGGCCAGCTTTGACAAGGCCAACCGCTCGTCCATCCACTCCTACCGCGGCCCCGGGTTGGAGGAAGGCATGGAGTTGCTGTACGCGGTCAAGCAGGCATTCGGCGTGCCGGTGATTACCGACGTGCACGAGCCGTGGCAGGCCGGGCCAGTGGCTGCGGTGGCCGACGTGCTGCAACTGCCGGCGTTCCTGGCGCGGCAGACCGACCTGGTGGTGGCGCTGGCCAAGACCGGCAAGCCCATCCACATCAAGAAGCCGCAGTTCCTCAGCCCTTCGCAGATGAGGAACATCGTCGACAAGTTCCGTGAGGCCGGCAACGGCCAACTGCTGCTGTGCGACCGCGGCAGCAACTTTGGCTACGACAATCTGGTGGTCGACATGCTGGGTTTTGGTGTGATGAAGCGCACCTGCGAAGATCTGCCGGTGACCTTCGACGTCACCCACGCCCTGCAGCAGCGCGATCCCGGCGGTGCGGCCTCGGGCGGGCGCCGCCAGCAGGTCGCCGAGCTGGCCAGGGCTGGTGTGGCAGTGGGCATCGCCGGCTTGTTCCTCGAGGCCCACCCCGACCCGACCAAGGCCCTGTGCGACGGGCCGAGCGCCTTGCCGCTCGACCTGCTGGAGCCGTTTTTGGCGCAGGTCAAGGCGGTGGATGAGGTGATCAAGGCGCTGCCGGTGTTGCGCATCGATTGAGCATTTCCGGCGTCTCCAGCAGCAGCGGCCGGATGAACCCGCGCAGGTCGAGGTCGACGCCGTAGCCCCAGGCCGCCCACGCAAAGCGCAAGCCGTTGGCGGTGGCCGCCTCGCCGTCTTCGGCCCGGTCGCCCACATACAGCGCGCGCGCCGGGTCGATGCCGTGGTCGGTGAGCACGCGGCCGATCACCGCTGCCTTGGAGGCCAGTGGCGGCTCGAACGCATCCTGCGCGTAGACCCCCGCGAACAGGGATGCCCAGCCCAGATGGTCGAGGATCTGCCGGGTCGGGTGGATGCGCTTGTTGGTCACGATGTGGAGCGTGGCGCGGGTGGCCAGATCGCGCAGGGCGGCGTCGATGCCCGGGTAGACCGCGGTGAGCCGATACCCCTCGGTGTCGTACCAGGCTTTGAAGGTGGCCGCCATGGCCTGCAGCGCGGCCGCGTCGTCGCTGCCGCACAGGCGCGCCAGCGTGGGCAACAGCGGCGGGCCGATCAGGCGGCTGTCGAGCGGCACTTTTGGGGTGATGCCGTGCCGCTCCATTACCGCGTTAAAGCCGGCGAGGATCGACGGCGCAGAGTCGATGAGTGTGCCGTCGAGGTCGAAGAGGAGGTTGGTTTCCGGCATGTTTCGCACAGGAACGGCAGCGTGGCGGGACGGGAGGTGCTTGTACCACGCGGGTCAGGGTCTGGACTTGGTGGCTCAAGGGCCACTCGCAGCGCCAAGGCGCCGGCTCTTTACAGGCTCGCTGCCGGGCATGGCCGGCGATGTGCCAGCAAAGCGGGTCGCCGTCACTGCAAGACGCCTCGGTACAGCGCTGCCACGTCGAGCGTCAGCCAAGTCTGGCCGGGTTGCTTTTCCACGATGATTTGCGGCGTGGCTGAGGGCTGCAGGCGGTAAGTGAGGTAACAGGCCTGCCGCGGCGTGGACAGCGCGCCCGGCCTGAAGATCACGGCGTTGCAGCCGTCCGCCCGCCTTGCCGAGCGGGTAAGCAGCCCCGGGTGCCCCTCGCGGTGGATCCTCGCGCCCACCTGTTGCGCGTATGAGTAATCCGAAGGGTGCAGCAGCCCGGGGTGCGCCGGTGCGGCTGGCCGCAGATCGAGTAACGCGGCGTCGCACGCCACCCACCAGACCCTGCGCTCGGCCGACACCGGCACGTCGGTGTAGCCGGCATCCCCGAGAAGGCTGTCGTACCAGTGGTATGCCGACTCATACACGGTGGTTTCGACCGACTCGGAGCCGTACCAAACGCCAAACGAGCCATCGGAATAGCGGCTCTCCCGCCAATTCCGAAACGGCCAGTCAATGGCGCCGAACCAGTCTGCATCTTCGAGTGGCCGGTGGATGATGGGCGCGACGGACCGGTCGGCGGGCGGCTTGACGGCATCCTCCACACGCTGTGCCAGCGCCCAGTGCGTCGGGTCACTGCTCAGGTCGTCGAACAGGTTCCGGTTGTGTCGCAGCGACACGATGTTGCGCGCCATGTCCTCATGGACATCTGCCAGCGCAATGCCGGAGAACAGGTCGTTCACGCTACCGGTCGCATGCCCGGTCCAGATAGGCCCGCACCATCAGCAGCCCGGCAAACCCATAGGCCTTGATCACCTCCACTGGCGCGAGATTGTCAAAAGCGCGGTTGCGCGCCGTGACCCAGCCGTAGGCCAATTCGGGGTTGTGCGGAAACAGCAGACGCAGATTTTTGTGGATGCCCAGCAGATGGCCCACGCGCTCGTACTGGTCGCGGCTGCTGCCGATCGCCTCGCCCTTGCGATAGCGCGCCAACGCAGCGCGGTTGCTGGTGGCCAGGCCCAGCAGCGCGGCCTGGTCCTCGGTGCTCAGCTTCCAATGGTCGAGCAAAGTCATGACCATGGTGGCGAGCGCACCACGGTCTTGTGACTCGACGGGCTGAGGCGCTTGCGGTGCAGTGAGAAGTTGCATGGTTTACGGCGCTTCGTTGGAAGCTGAATTGCGTATGGTACCGAACTGTTGCGAACGCTACGCAAATTGGTTGAAAAGCAACGCGCGAGCCTGCATCAGCCGCCGTCTTTGGAGTCGAGTGCTCGGCTTTTGATGGGCGGTCACAGCCGCGCCAACCCCATGCCGACGCCGGTGAGCAACAGCGAGCAAGCCAGATGCAGCAGCGCCAGCAGCGCGCCCTGCAGCACGGCGCCGCTGGTCAGGAGCACGGTGACCTCGGCCGAGAAGGTGCTGAAGGTGGTCAGCGCGCCGAGCAGGCCGGTCACCGCGAAGGGCCGCCACGCTGGGTCCAGGGTGCCGCGTTCGATCATGCCCAGCAGCAGGCCGATGACCAGCCCGCCGAGCAGGTTGGCGGCCAGGGTGCCGAGCGGGATCCACGCATGCCGGGCATTGAGCCAGAGCGACAGGCCATGGCGCGCCCACGCGCCAAGCACGGCGCCGGCGGCGATGGCGAGCCAAGGGTTGAGCAGGAAGGCGGGAGCAGGCACACGGAGAGTGTAACGTGCCGCCCATGACGACTTCCGCCACCCGCAGCACCCGCCACACGGTGGCGTGGTCGCTCGCCGTCACCCTTGCCGGTCTGGCGGGCATCACCCTGCTCGACAAGCTGCTCACCGTGCGCCTCGGCGCGGTGGCCATGGCGCAGTGGACACAGTTGTCGTCGCTCGGCGAGGTGGTGGCCGGCATCGTCGGTGCCGGCCTGACCCAGGGCTTGGTGGTGCTGGCCGCGCCGGCCGGCGCCCACGGTCAGCAGATGCGCTGGCTGTGGCTTTCGATCGTGATGGGCTTGACGGTCACGGCGCCGCTGGCGGCGCTCGCGCTGGCGCCCGGCGTGATCGGGGGCTGGCCCGGCGACTGGCCCGCCGCGGCCGCGCTGGCGCTGGCCCGCGACTGGCTGACCGGCCACCTCGACGCGCTGGCCGACCCGGCGCTGCTGGTGGCCGTGGTGTTGGCGGGGGCGTGGCTGGGCATCGGCCAGATGCAACTCAATGCGCTCTGGGTGGCGCGCGGCCACCTCGCCACCAGCCTGGTGGTGGGCGTCGCGCTCACGCTGGCCACGCTGCTGGCGGGCGTGTTGGCGCCGGCTGCCGACCTGCCGTTGTGGCTGGCGCTCGCCCGGGTGCTGCTGCTGGCCGCCATCCTGGCGCTGGTCTGGGTCGGCGTGCGCGAGCACGTCACCAGCCCGGACTGGCGCCATTGGTCGCGGGCGCACCGTGCGCAGATGGCGCGTTTCCTCTGGATGGGGGTGGCGGTGGGGCTGCTCACGCCGAGCGGGCAGATGCTGGCGCGCGCCAGCGTGGCCGCCGCGCACGGCTGGGAAGCGGTGGCGGCCATGCAGGGGCTGTGGCGCATGGGCGGTTGGGTCGGTGGCCTGGCGTCCGGGCTGATGGGGCTGTGGCTGCTGCCGCGCTGGGCGCGGGCCGAGCCGCCGGGTCTGCGGCTGCTGCTGCGCGACGGCCTGCGCGTGGTGGTGCCGACCTGGGTCTGCCTGCTCGCCGTGTGGTGGTGGCAGGCGCCCCTGGCCGAACTGATGTTCGACGCGCGTTTCGTGGTGGCGCCGGCGGTGGCGGCGGGCTTTCTGCTCGGCGAGGCGATCCGCGCGCTGGCGTGGATCTTCCTCTTCGGTCTGATGGCGGCGCGGCGCACGTGGGCGGTGGTTCTCACCGAGTTCGCCTCGCTGCCGCTGTTCGCCACGCTGGTGTGGCTGGTGCCGACGGCGAGTCTGGCCGAGGTCGGCCAGCTCTACGCGCTGACCTATGTCGTCTACGCCACGTCCATGGCCCTGTGTTTCGTGCGGCGCTCCGAGCGCCGGCCACCGCGCCCGATGACCGGGGTCGGCTAGCGCCCGAACAGGCCCTTGAGGTCGCGCACGCCGTCCTTCAGCGCTTTCACCTGCTCCTTGGCGTCCCGCACGGTTTCCTTGGCCGCTTCGCGCGCGGCGCCGGGGTCGGCCAGCGCTTTTTGCAGCGTGTCCGGCGTGAGCATGGCGGCGAAGTCGATGCTGTACTGCGGCGCGGCGAGCGGGCCGAACAGCTTGACCGGCACGGTGACGCCGGCCAGTTGCGCGCGCTCGGCGCCGCCCTGGCCCTCGCGCGTGGCCACCACGCTGGCCTTGACACCGTAGTCGAGTTCACCTTTTACGAGGTCGATGGTGCCTGCGCCGGCCACCCGCAGCAGCGGGCTCTTGAGCGCGAGGTCGCGGTTGTCGAGCACGCCGTCGCGAATGGCAAAGGTGGCGGTCATCTCGGAAAAGTCGGTCTTCTTTGTCTTGACCGTGGTCCCGCTCTCCTTGCCCAGTGCCTTGCGCACCGCCGAGCGCACCTCGCGGATGCTCGAGTTGATGTCCAGACCCTTGACCGCGCCGTCGCGCAGGGCCACCGCGCCGCTGCCATTGAGCGCCTTGGTCAACGCCTCGGCGGAGTCGCCGCGCGTGTTCACCTTGAGGTCGAGGTCGCCGCGGCCACTCAAAAGATCACTCTTGCTGAAGCGCGCGATCACGCGGGCGATGTCGACATCACGCGCCTTGAGGTCGGCGCGCAGCGCCGGGGCGCCGGCGGCCTCGGCGCCGACGATGCCAGCCACCGCATGGCCATCGACCTTGCCGTCGAAGCGCAGGTCGGCGCGGCGCGCGGCGAGCCCGGCGTCGAGGTCGCCGTCCAGCCGGACCGCCACCGGGCCACCCGCCAGTTTGGGGCTGGCAGCCGTCAGGTCGAGGCTGAAGCCGGGGAGGCGCAAGGTCTGGCTGGCCAGGGCGAAATCGGCGGGCCCCTTGAGTCGGCCATTGAGATCGACCAGCTGCTGCTTGGCGCTGAACTGCAGGTCCACGGCGCGCAGGCCGAGGCGCTGCTGCGCCAGATCGAGGGTCAGCGGGCTGGCGAGCTTGAGGTCGAGGCTGGTGCCGGCGGCCTTGCCGCTGACTGTGGCCTGCAGCGGCGACGAACTCAGCGTCCGGCCCTGCTGGTCGATGCGGGCCGCTGCGGCGCGAATGTCCAGTTGCGTGTCGGGGCCATCGACCTTGGCCTGCACGGTCACGCCCTGTCCGCTCACCGCGCCGCCCCTGAGTTCGAGGCGGTCGAGCGCGGACGTGGCGTCGATGCGCTTGCCCGCCATCTCGCCGTTGATCTGCGCCTTCAGGCCCTTGCCGGCGAAAGCCTCGCCCTGCTGCGTCAACTGCTCGAGGTCGACCTCGGCATCGACCTTGCCGGCCGGGCCGTTGCTCGAAGCCTTTATCGCCAAACCGCTCGCGCTGAGGGCGTCGGCGAAGTCGGCCCGCGCCAGCTTGAGTCGGAGCTGGGCCGGTTGCTTGGGGTCGGCCAGCCGTGCCGCCACCTCGACGTCGCGCGCGGCATTGGCGCTGATGGCGCCGGTCTTGACCTGTATGCCGTCGAGGGTCAGGCGTGTGCCGGCGGCGTCGGCGTAGTCGATGCGGCCGTCACGCACCTTGACGCTGGCGATGTCGAAGTCGACCTTCTCGCTCTTCTCCTCGGGCTTGCTGAGCAGGTCGGCAAAATTGAAGCGCCCGTCGGCATCGCGCCGGATGCTGGCGCGCAGGCCGGTCACGTCGACGCCGTTGACCACCACCCGGCGGCCGAGCAGCGGCATCACGGCGACCGAGGCGCGAACGCGTTCGACGGTGACGAAGTCGCCCTTGCCGCCGGCCTCGCTCAGCTTGACATCGCTCAGGTCGGCGGCGAGGTTGGGCCAGTAGGACAGGCGCACCGCGCCCTCGATCGCCAAGTCGCGGCCCTTGCTGCGCTTGACCAGCGCGGCGACCTCGTCCTTGTAGTCGTTGGGGTCGAAGGTGGCGGCGATGTAGCCGCCCAGCGCCACGATGACCAGCAGCAGGCCGGCGACGGCAAAGGCGGCATATCGAAGCAGGGAACGCGGGTTCATGGCTTGGGTCACTCGGGTTGGCAGGGCGCTTGCCATCGGCACCGGTCACCGCGCCGGCAGCCGGCATGGTCGGCCGGCGGCGACAAGTGCCGCGAGGACTCGCGGCGGCGGGCCAGGCGATGGAGCGGGTGATGGGAATCGAACCCACGCTTGAGGCTTGGGAAGCCGCCGTTCTACCATTGAACTACACCCGCGCAAGTCGCATTCTAAAGCATTCATGATCTCGCCCCGCCACCGGCGCAGCGCCTGCTGGTGCCGTGGGCAACACCTTTCACCTGAAGCCATGCCGCCCGATCCCGTCACCCTCTGCGTCTGCGTCAACGGCGCGCCGCGCCAGTGCCCGCCGGGCGCTACCGTCGCCAGTCTGGTCGATGCGCTGGCGCTCGCCGGCCGGCGCATCGCCGTCGAACGCAACGGCGCGATCGTGCCACGCAGCCAGTGGGGCAGCCAGATGCTGGCTGACGGCGACCGGCTGGAGATCGTCGGCGCGGTGGGTGGGGGCTGATCCGCGCGCCATCTGGCTCGCTCCGGCTTGGGTCACGCGTTTCTCACATCGGTATGGCCCGGTGGTTCGTGGACCCGCGTCGGGTGGCACAGAGCTCAGGCGTGGCGTTCCGCCAGCACGTGTCGCAGTGACCAACGCATGCCGATCCAGCCATCGTCCAAACTATCGACGCCAAGAATCGATTGGGCAGCAGCCATGATTTGCTCGGGTTCGGCGCTGTCGATGCCGAACATCAGCCGCAAGCAGTCGGCCAACTCGCCAAGGTTGCGGAAGCGCCAGTGGTATCGGGCCTCTTCATCAACGCGTATGAGCAATCCGGCTTGCGAAACCCTTTCGGCGAAGGTGTGGTCGAGGAAACATCCGCGATGGCCTAGCGTCGAGTGCGCATCGACAAAGCCGTTCAGGAACTCTGCGCTGGCCGACCCCTCTGCGACCTCGGCGATGCCGACACGCCCCCCTCGCTTCAGGACACGGGCGATTTCGCGCAACACGGCGATCGGTTCAGGTTCATGGTGAAGCCCCGCGAGGCAAAAAACGGCGTCGAAACTCGCGTCCGGGAAAGGCAGGTCTTGCAGCGGGGCCAGATGGCTGTCGGCCACTCGCTCACGGCAGAGTCGGTGCAGGGCAGGTGAGGGATCGACTGCGGTCAATCTGACCAGCGACATGTCAAGGTAGCGACTCAGAAAGCCGCCAGCCGAGGGAATGTCCAACAAGCGCTCGCCGGGCTTCAGGGCAAGCAGAGCGAGCAGCATGCCGACTTCGGCCCGGCACGCTTCCGGGTAAAGGGCAAAGGCATCGTCATGGGCCTCGGCCCGCACCGTGAAGATATCCGCATACCGGCTCGGCCGGGCGTGGGTCAGCATGGGAGTCTCTCCCGGTCAGCCTGGCCAGCTTTGCCCTCGCGGGCGGGCACTGCGCTGCCCCGGTCCGAAT
>VEQZ01000082.1 GCA_018882975.1 Rhodocyclaceae bacterium
CCTGCAGCGCAGTGCGCGGCTCGACCGCCTGCGGGCGCGTCTGGGCGACGATGCCGTGCGCGGTTTGGCGCCGACAGCCGACCACCGGCCGGAAGCGGCGTGGCAGGCCGTACCGGTCGCCGCTGGCGGGCGTCGCCGGCGTGGCACGGCCTTGCCCGCCTGTCGCGGTCTGCGCCCCCTGTGGTTGCTGCCCGAGCCAGCGCCGCTTGGCGACATCCCCGGTGACTGGCAGGAAGAGCGTGGCCCTGAGCGCGTCGAGGCCGGCTGGTGGGACAGCCCCGTGGCGCGTGACTACTACGTGCTCATGGATGGCAGGGGCCGCCGCCTGTGGGCGTACCGCACGGCGAAGGGCGGCTGGTTCGCCCACGGCTGGTTCGCCTGATGAGCGGGGCCACCTGCCCCGCTCTACCCGGCGAGGGCGTCCAGCAACTTGCCATGGATGCCCTCGAAGCCGCCGTTGCTCATCACCAGCACGGTGTCGCCGTCGCGCGCTTCTGCGGCGATGGCGGCCACCAGTGCGGCGAGGTCGTCGCCCGCGGTGAGTCTTGCGCCGAGCGGCGCCAGCGCGCCCGTGGCGTCCCAGCCCAAGCCCTTGGTGTAGCAGAACACCGCATCGGCATCGGCCAGGCTGGCGGCGAGTTGGCCCTTCCACACCCCCTGCTTCATGGTGTTGGAGCGCGGCTCGAGCACGGCCAGCACGCGGCCACGGCCAACGCGCTCGCGCAGCGCGGCGAGCGTCTCGGTGATCGCCGTGGGGTGGTGCGCGAAGTCGTCGACCACGGTCACGCCGCGCACCGTGCCGCGCACCTCGAGGCGGCGCTTGACGTTGCGAAAGCGCGCCAGCGCATCCACCGCGACCGCCGGCGCGACGCCGGCGTGGCGGGCCGCAGCGATGGCGGCCAGCGCGTTCATGCGGTTGTGTGCGCCGAGGAGGTCCCAGCGCAGCGGGGCGATGTCGCGGCCGGCGAAACGGACGGTCCAAGCCGGATCGTCCTCTCCCTCTGCGCCAGCAAGCCCCAAGCCTGCGGCAGCCCTGTCGGGGCGATGGGCGTTCGCCGGGTCACCCGCTCCGGCATCCCCAGCGGCGCACTCCCACCCGCCCTCGGCGCCGAACCGCTCCACCGGCGTCCAGCAGCCCTTCGCCAAGGTCTCGTCGAGGTGCGGGTCGCGCCCGTTGACCACCAGCAAGCCGCGCCCCGGCACCGTCCGTACCAAATGGTGGAACTGCGTTTGGATGGCACCCAGGTCGGCAAAGATGTCGGCGTGATCGAACTCGAGGTTGTTGAGGATCGCCGTGCGCGGCCGGTAATGCACGAACTTGCTGCGTTTGTCGAAGAAGGCGGTGTCGTATTCGTCGGCCTCGATGACGAAGAAGGGGCTGGCGGTGAGGCGCGCCGAGACGCCGAAGTTCTCCGGTACACCCCCAATCAGGAAGCCCGGCTCCAACCCCGCATCCTCGAGGATCCAGGTGAGCATCGAGGTGGTGGTGGTCTTGCCGTGCGTGCCGGCGACGGCGAGCACCCACTTGTCGCGCAGCACCGTCTCGGCCAGCCATTGCGGGCCGGAGACATAGGGCAGGCCACGGTCGAGGATGGCCTCCATCAGCGGGTTGCCGCGACTCACCACGTTGCCGACGACGTACATGTCGGCTTGCGGCTCCAGCTGTGCCGGGTCCCAGCCTTCGGTGAGGCTGATGCCGAGCTGCGCGAGTTGCGTGCTCATCGGCGGGTAGACGTTGGCGTCGCAACCGGTGACGGTGTGGCCCGCTTGGCGGGCGATGGCGGCGATGCCGCCCATGAAGGTGCCGCAAATGCCAAGGATGTGGATGTGCATGCGCGGATTCTGGCCGAAAGCGGCCCGCACCGAAAGCGGCGCCGGGGCAAGGCCGTCCGGCGTGACGTGTGCTGTGGAGGGAGTGGTCGGTGTCAGGCGAAGGGGTCGTGTGCATCGACGCCGGTGCCGGCGAAGTCCGCCAGATTGCGGGTGACCACCGTCAAACCGTGCAGACCGGCAATCGCCGCGATCTGCGCATCGACCGGATGGCCGCTATCGACCGCGATGAGTGCGCCCCAGGCTTGCGCACAGTCGGCGTCGAAGCCGACGATGCGCGGGGCGTAGTCTGCGACCAGACGTTCGAGCCAGGTCTCCAGACGATCGGCCTGCGCCATGTCACCGCGCCGGCGGATGCGCTCGACCCCGCAGCGGATCTCGCCGACGGCCTGCACCGGCAAATAACAATCACGGGGATCGGCCTCGCGGAAGAAGCCGAGAACTCCGGGATTTGCGCGACGGCCCTTGCGCGCCTCGCTGACGACGTTGGTGTCGAGCAGCCAGCCGCTCATGCGGCGCGGCCGCGCTGCCGTGCAACCGGCTGGCGGGCGAAGTCCTCGTCGCGGCCGACGTCGGGCATGGTGAGGAGAAATTCGGTGAGCGAGAGCCGTTGCGGACCTTGCAGGGCGTCGCGCAGGATTTCGCGGTGCTCCGCCTCGGCGCTGCGACCGTGGGCGGCGGCGCGCTGCTTGAGCGCCAGCGCGACGGATTCATCGACATTGCGGACGATCAGGTTGGTGGCCACGACGGGGCTCCTAGTTGATATCGTTGCAAGCATTGTGCGCTTCTCCTGCAATCATTGCAAGCGGTTGTTCTCCGACTCGAGACGTAGCCTGCCAGAATCGCCGCACACGCAAATCGGCCACCCGGCCGATGGCCCGGGGGGCCGACCGATCGCATCGGTTCGCCTGTCGGGGCGCGCTGCCGCAACGCCGCCGAGCAGGTGTCAGTCGCGTCGGGGTCAGTGGTGCAGGTGCCGGTCTTGCCGCTGTCAATGGTGCTTGTGCATGGACTCGTGCCCCTCGTGACCGGCGGGCACGCGGGCGCGCACCTTGATCGTGGCCTTGACCGTGCCAGCCTTGTCGAAGCGCAATTCAACCGGCACCTCCTGGCCTTCGGCAAACGGTGCCTTGAGGCCGATGAGCATCAAATGCGCGGCGCCCGGCTCAAGCGTGACGGTGCCCTTGGCGGGGATGTCGATGCCGTCGAGCTTGCGCATCTTCATCACGCCGCCGTCCATGCTCATCGAATGGATCTCGACGCTCTGTGCACAGGTGCAGGTGGCGCCGAGCAGACGGTCAGCCGCGCCAGTGTTGGTGATGGTGGCAAAACCCGCCCCGACCGGCTGCGCGGTGGCGGTGGCGTGCGCCCACGCTTCGCGCACATCCACCGGACCGGCGAAGCACGTGAGCGGGGTGACGAGGGCGAGCATGGCAAGAAGGTGGTGGGGTTTCATGAGAGGCTCCTGTTAGCGGGCGGATCAGTGCCCATGGTGGCGGATCGATGTCCTTGATGGTCGATCGATGTCTTTGCCGGTGGATCAATCACCCTGGCAAGTCAATGACCCCGGGACGTTAATGATCCCGGGGCGTTAATGATCCCGGGGCATTAATGATCTCGGTGCTCGTGCGGCTGCACCGGGGGTTCGCCCGATGCCGAAGGACCGCCCGACACTTCGGGCTGTTGATGATGATGGCCGTGCGAATGCGAAGAGTGCTCGCCCATGCCATGCGCGGATGGGTCGAGCACCTCCAGCGTCGCCGCAGGCAGGCCCGGGTCGGGCTGGCCGCCGGCGGTGCCACCGCCCCAGTCGTTGGCGCCCTGCTCGCAGGTCTGCAGCACGCGGAACTGCAGTCGCCCCGGTTTGGCGAGGAAGAGCATCATGCCGAACTCGTCGAATTGCTCATCCGGCAAAGGCCCACCGGTCCAGGTGACGCGGCGGATGCCCTCGGTCTTGGGCTTGCCATGGACCATGGCCGGCTCGGCCAGCGGACCGGACTCGTAACTCAGCGCCCAGCCGGCCTTGGGCTGGGGCCGTACCACCGGCACGCCGTCGGGGATATCGACCTGCACCGAGACCGTGGGCGAGCCCTTGCAGCCGTGACCGACCATGAACTGCGCGCGGTGGTAGGACCCGGCCGGCGCCGATTTCTGGGCCAGCACGACGTGGGCACTTGCGGATGGAACAGCAAGCAGCCATGCCGCACCAAACAACACAGCGTGCAGCAGGAAGGTATGCCGAGCGCCCAGGCGCGGATATCGGGTCGGTGATCGCTCGCCCTTGCGGGCGGTCCTTCCTGGCTCGGCCCACGCGCCTAGGCAGGGGTTGCGGGTGGCTTGGAGATCTGGCTGGAGGGGGTGTGACACGGCGACTCCTCAGGGTTTTGGGCGGTATTCGAGGCCGGCGTAAACGGTCATGCCGTCGCCGGGCAGGAACTGGGCGTGCTGCGTACCGGGTGGCCCCGGCGGCGGGATGCGCGCATCGCGCAGTACCCCGGTGGTGACGATGTGCTCGTGGTCGAGCAGATTGCGGCCTTCGACGAACCAGCCCCAGCCGTGCTGCGGACGCTGGCCGATGCGCAGGTGGACCAAAGCGTAGCCCGGCGCGTCGAGGGTGTTGGCGTGGTCGATCCAGCTGCGGGTGGCCGCCTGCACGGCCGGCGCGACGTACCAGTTGTCAGGGCCGTTCCAGCGCAGTTCAGTGATGCCAAACGCCTTGGGCAGGCCGGCGATGCGCTTGTTGCCATACTCGGCGTCGCCATCGAAGCGGAAGTCGTTGAGCGTGGCCGTAGTGGACCACGTCCATGCGCCACGCACCAGCCGCACCCCGGCCTCGATGCCCTGGTGGATGGTGCGGTCGGCGTTCACCGTGGCGGTGGACGCGGGCTGATTGGGCAGGCCCACGGCGAGCAACTCGTTGCGCAATTCGGCGCGGTACACGGCGAGGTCCCAAGCCAATTGATGCGCGCCAAAGTGCGCATGCCCGCGCGTGCCGAGCTCGAGGGTCTGTCCACGCTGCGCCTTGTTGGCCAGCAGCAGTGCGTCGGCCCCGCTGCCGAGCACATTGCTGGACTCTGACAGGCTCGGTGGCTCGAAACTGCCAGACCAGTTGGCGAACACCTCGCCCTCCTCACCCACGGCATGGCGCAGGCCCAGCCGCGGGCTGACGCGGTCAAAGCTCAGCCGCATGCTGTCGTCGCAAGGGGCGGCGGTGGAGCCGCTGGTGCCGCAGGGGCGGCCCATGCTGTCCCGTTCGTCGGTAAAAAGGTCGCGGCGCACGCGTGTGGAGCGCGTCCATTGGCCACCCGCCACCAGCGTCAGCGCGGTGGTGGCCTGCCAGTGGTTCTCGGCGAACAGGCCGAGGTTGTCTGAATCCAGCGTCTGGTTGGCGAATCGGTTGGTGGTCGGCCGGCCGCGGCTGTTTTCGAAGGCCTGATCGTTCACAAAACCACGGTTGGCCAGCGCACCCACCAGCAGGCGATTGGGCCGCCCCAACAGGTGCCCGCTGTGGCCGAGGCGCAGCTGCACGCCATAGTCGGTCGAGTCCTGGTCAATCACCTGAAAGATCGGGTGGAACAGCTGCTTGACGCTGCCATAGGTCACTACCTCCAGGTCAGTCGCGCTGCTCATCTGCCAGGTGGTGCGGTTGGAGACGCGCCACAACTGGAAGTCGCGCTTCTGGTCGCCGCTGATGTTGGCGGCATTGGCCTGCCGCGGGTCACGCCGGAATTGCGCGCGGGTGAGGCTGCCCGGCAGCTCGCTCTCGGTGTTCACCCCGGTAAAAAAGAACCGGCTGCGCAAGCCGCCACCGAAGTCGTGCCCGAGGTTGGCGAATACGCGCTGCGTGTTCTGCTCGGCGTGGTCGCGGTAGCCGCGCTGGAAGAACTGGCTGCCGCTGATGAAGGCGTCGCTGTCGCCCCAGCGCAGGCCGATGCCGGCCGAAGCGCGCCGGTAATCGAAACTCCCGAACTCGACCCGCGCATGCACGCCTGGCGCCTCGCGGCCGTTCAGGCTGACGAAATTGATCGCCCCGCCGAGCGTGGTGGCGCCGTAGGGCGTGGCGTTGGCGCCGCGGTAGACCTCGATGTAGCGCGTCGCCAGCGGCTCAATGGCCTGCATGTCGAAGCCGCCGTCGGCCAAGTTGAGCGGCACGCCGTCCTGCAGCAGCAGCAGGCCGCGGCCGTGAAAGGTGCGCTGCAGGCCCGAACCGCGGATCGACAGGCGCGCCTCTTCGGCGCCGAAACGCGACTCGGCGAACACGCCGGGGCTGCCGCGCAGGGCATCCGCCAATGTCGAGGCGCGGCCGTCGCGGATGCGCTCGGCGTCGATCAGGCTGACGCCGCCGGGGGTCTCGAACAGCCGGGCGCGGGCGCTGTCGATGTCCGGCAGGGTGTGGTCGATGCGCGGCGCGGTGACGTTGACGGTCTCGGCGAGGTGTTCGGCTCGTGCCGCGGGCCAAGCCACGGCCAAGCAGACCGCCAGCAGCGGCAGGGCGCTCCGGGCGCCGAGGTGCTGGCAAGCGTGGGTTGGCGTGGCATCGTGCTGGCGCATCGCGCCGGATGTCTGCTGTGCCGAACAGCTCCGCCAGACGGATCGCGATCGCGCACGGCTGCGACCCTTGGGTGCGCGCGCAAGCGTGCGGTATTTCTGCATGATTTGCATCATTCCTGACTCCGATGGGCTGCCATCGGGCAGGCCCTTGGGGTGACCGCGGCACGCCGGTCAAGCCCGGCGGCGGCGACTCGGTGGCGTCAGGAAAGCGGTGGTGCGCGCGGCGGGTGGGCGCGCGGCGCTGCGCGGGAAGGTGGTGTGTCGGCCGCGCGGGGCGCGGGTGGCCCTGCAGTTTCAACAGCGAGGGCACGTTCAGACGAAGCCGAAGGCGTATCGACCGCCTGCTGCGCCAGCGTGCAGGCCTGGCAGTGGTGCACGGCGGCAAGCTTGCCGTCAGCCTTGTCCGCGGTCTTGTTGGCCGAGCAGATGACGGCACCCGGCAGACCGGTGTCGATGCGTGTCATGGCTTGCGCGGCGATGGGCGACACCAGCAGCGCGAGCCAGGCGAGCAGGCCCAAGCACGCTCCAGCGAGTGGCCGGCGGCTTGGCGTGAGCAGGTTAATCAGATTTGTTCTGGACACGGTCCAGAGCTTAACTGCGCCGGCGGCCTACTGCAAGCCGCCCTGCGCGTAGCGACCGAGACATACCGTGCTGCCAGGCGAGCGATCACCGAGCACCGAGCAACGAAGCAGACGGCTACACGCCGAAGTACTTGGCTTGCGGATGATGCGCCACGATCGCGGTGGTGCTGTCCTCCGGCCACAGCTGGTCCTCATCGCCGAGCACCACGCCGATGCGGTCGGCATCGAGCAGCATCAGGATCTTGTCCTGATCGGCCAGATTCGGACACGCCGGGTAGCCAAAGGAATAGCGGCTGCCGCGGTAATCCTGCTTGATCAGCGCCTCGAGGTCGCGCGACTCGTCGCGCTGGAAGCCGAGTTCGACCCGCACACGCTTGTGCACCCATTCCGCCAGCGCCTCGGCGCCTTCGGCATTGAGGCCATGCCAGTACAGGTACTCCTGATAGGCGTCCTTGACGAACAGGTCGCGAGCGAAGTCCGAGGCGCGCTGGCCGACGGTGACCAGCTGGAACGCCACCACGTCGCGCTGGCCGCTCTCCACCGATCGGAAGAAGTCGCTGATACACAGGCGGCGCTCGGTGGTCTGGCGCGGAAAGGGAAAGCGGCAGAGCTCCTCGCGGCTGTCCGGCGCGGCGTAGATCACCAGCTCGTCGCCCTCGGCGTTGCACGAGAAGTAGCCGTAGATGGCCTTGGGCTCGAGGATGCCCCGGTCTTCGGACTCCGCCACCAGCCGCTTGAGGATGGGCTCGCAATGCTCGCGGGCGTACTCCTTGTACTCATCGACCTTGCGCCCCTGCGGCTTGAAGCCCCACTGGAACTTGTAGAGCGTGGTGCGGTTGATGTACGGCAGCAGCGCCTTGAGCGGGATGTGCTCGATGCACTTGGTGCCCCAGAAAGGCGGCGTCGGCACCGGGTTGTCGGCGGCGACGACCGGGGAGCGGGTCGAAGTGGAAGTGCTTTCAGACATTGGCGGGGCTACTGTGCGGAGGCTCTTGCCGGCATTTTTGCCAGAGCCCTTTCGATAGGAGCCGGAACTATAACCGAGGCTCCGCCCCGCGCCCCGGCTCACCGATGCGCGGCGCCAGTCGCAGCAGCAGCAGCGCCGTTAGCGCCTTCAGCACGATCGGCGTGAAAGCGTAGACAGCGGTGAGCGCAGCCAGCCCCTCGGGCGAGCGTTCGCCGGCGCGAAAACCCAGCGTCTCGATCAGCGGCAGGGCAAAGCCCGCGGCGATGGCCAGGCTCAACTTGTTCATCAGCGTCCACCAGCCCAGGCAGGCACCGGCGCGCTCGCTGCCCGGCGGGTCGGCGGCCAGCAGCGCCGCCAGCCACGCCGCCGGTATCACCAGTTCGGCGCCCAGCGCCAGCCCGGCGACCACGCAAAGCACGAAATACGGCCCGGTCTGGCCGGCACCGAGGAAGGGCGCGATGAGGA
>VEQZ01000013.1 GCA_018882975.1 Rhodocyclaceae bacterium
GCATGGCGCTGGTCGCCATCCGCAAGCAGTACCCCGGCCACGCGCGCCGCGTGATGTTCGGCATCTGGGGCTTTTTGCGGCAGTTCATGTACACCAAGTTCATTGTCGTGCTCGACCACGACGTGGACATTCGCGACTGGAAAGAGGTGATTTGGGCCATCACCACCCGTGTCGACCCGGCGCGCGATACGCTGATGGCCGAGAACACACCGATCGACTACCTCGACTTCGCCAGCCCGGTGTCGGGGCTCGGCAGTAAGATGGGCATCGACGCGACGAACAAATTGCCGGGCGAGACGCAGCGCGAGTGGGGGACGCCGATCGTCATGGATGCGGCGGTAAGGCGCAGAGTGGACGAGTTGTTCAAGAATTTGCGGCTGTAGAGGTCTGCTGTTTTGCATTGATGGTCTACAGCCGCTGGCCGATCTCATGCTGGTTGAAAAAGCAAGGCTCTTCGGTTCGAGCCAAACTGAGGTCCAGTTGTAAGAGCAGTGGATCAACTCTCGCCACGATGTCCCCGAATACCGGTTGGCGCGCATCTGATGTCCGAGTTGTTTGGTCGCCAAAATAAGCCACCGTGAGCATCAGGTCTTAAGATTTGAGTCAACGCGGCTCTTGTCGGTTAGACTTCCACCGAGCAAAAATTATTCATCGATATGTTTGGGCCGGATATCCTTGCAAGAACGTTGTCAGTTCCCACCTATGGCAGTCTGGGAAGCCCATTTCAATACGGCAGGTCTTGGCAATACCACTCTCGCAGTGACCGGCACTCGAAAGTAGCCTGCTGGGGAGTGGTTCTGGATTTGCTGATGGTCTGTCCTCTTTTGAGGGAGCATGCAGAGAAGGGTCGAGTTGGCTTGGGCATAAACCATGAGATGAGAGACTTTAGAAACAATAAGAAGAAAAACCTCGACCTCGTTATTTGTCCTGCGGGTGGGGCCGCAGCAGGCCGTGGAGGATCACGCGGCGGATCGGCTAAGGCTCTTACCTTTGATGAACTAGTACCACAGTACGGCATTCGACTCTCAGCCGAAGAGCACGCAGCCCTACTCAAATTGCCCCAGTTTCCAATCGCCGGCGTAGGCAATGTGCTTCTGGCACTAGAGGCGAAAGCGGCGATGACAGCGCATCAGAAGGCGCGGCCCCGTCTTAAGGACGAGTTAACCAGCAGCTTCCAGACCATTCATGGCGACAATGAACGCGCCATTGCGGCAGGGTTGGTGATGGTGAATGCTGCGGACAACTTCATCTCTCCCGACATGAACAAACATCCACTCGGGAGCGCGGATGAAAAGTTAAACATTCACAAGCAACCCCGCGATGCTCAGCAGGTTATTTCGTCACTTCGCGACTTGCAGCGCAGATCCAGAGTTGACGACGTTGGCTTTGATGCAATCGGAGTGATTTCAGTTGAGTGCAAAAACAACGGTGAACCGGTGAAGGTGGTCGCTAGTGGGGAAGCTGCCCCCATCCCGGAGGACGACTTTCATTACGCGCGGTTCGTCGATAGGATCGCGCACCTTTACTCCACTAGGTTCCAGTTGCTCTAGGCGGCTAAGTCAAGTTTGCCTTGAACCACGTCTTGGTCCGGGTTGCCACCCATCGCACGAAGGTGATTCCGAACTGCTTCTATAAAGCCTGGTTCAAACCGCAGTTTGGCCCTTTTGGTACGGCTGTAAAAGCCGGCCGTTGCTCTCGCGGAGAGCGGTTGTAGTGGCCCCTGCAGAAAATTTTCGAGTGGCGGTGAGCGCAACCCGATTGGGTCGCTACTTACTGCGACTGCGAAGCGAGATTTCCCATCGTAGGCGGCAGCGCGAGGGCATTTGCCGGTTTCTGGAAAATTAAGCTTTTGGTCAACACTGAGCTCTTGATGGCGCACGGGTGATACCAATCGGCTCCCGATCCACTTGGCTACGGGTACGCTGACTGCGCTCCCCACAAGTCCCCAACGGTAACCCGCTTTCGCTACTTTCTCGGCCGCTTTTGTCCAACCGCGCGGGAAGCCTTGAAGTGCTTCACCGTCTTCGATACTCGGCCGCACGATTTGGCCATTTGGCATGAGCACCGCCGGAGGAGATGCGATTCCCAAAGTCGACCCATTTTTCAGAGTTGGAACCGCATCCACTGCCCAACCCAACCCCCCTAGGCCCTCAGTCCAATAGAACCCATGGGCAAGCGCGCCCAACGAAGTTTTCGGCCTAGGCATGAGGGCGTCGTCGGTGAGCAGCACAGTTGAGGGATCAAGTGCCACACTCGCCAATAGAAAAACGCGCTCTCGGCGCTGCGGGAGGCCAAATCCGAGGGTATCGACGACGCGGTACGCCCAGCGGTACCCGAGCCGTTCGAACTCTTCAACGATGGCGCGCATGGCGCGGCCGCCCCCCAATTGCAACATGAAGGGCACGTTCTCTATGACTACGATAGGTATCCGTTGTCGGTCCAAGAGCCGGAAAACCTCTGCGATGAGGCTCGACTTTGAACCATCGAGCCCTGCAGTTCTTCCCGCCTGGCTCAAGTCCTGACAAGGGAATCCGGCGGTCAGACAGTCAATACCGGCAGGCAGATCGCGCAGAGAGGTCACGTCGTCGTGGTAGTCAACCTCAGCAAACTTCTCGGTCAGCACTTCCTTGGCTTGAGGAAGAACGTCACAAAGCAACTTGGCTTCATAGCTCGCGTCGGCAAGTCTGAAGCCAAGTTCTAAGCCTCCGATGCCTGCGAAGAGCCCTGCAACGCGCATGTCAACCCCACTGATATTTTTTACAGTGCAACCAGTCTGAATCCTACCCTACGCCGAGGCTGAGTGGGAATGATCCGATGGCAGTGCATTGACGGCAACAGTACAAGAAATAGCCATCGGAGATGCCTCTTTTAGTCCGCATCCGTCCGCCCCACCGCCTTACGGTCGGACGGGTAGTGGAAGGATGCGTAGCGCAGTGCTACCACCGACGCCGCAAGCACCAGCACCGAGCCGCTCCAGATCAGAATGGTCAGGGTGTCCGACTTGACGTTGACGAGGTCGATCAGGTGCCGCGTCAGCGCGGTGATGCCGACGTAGATGAGGAAGCGCACCGGCATATGGTTGGTCTGGAAGTAGATACCGACCATCGCGCCGACCTCGAGGTAGATGAACAGCAGCAGCAAGTCCTCGACCGTGGCACGCCCGACCGACACCATGTGGGCGATGGCCGCCAGCGCCGCCCACACCGTGGCGGCACCGATGGCGAACAGCATGAGGTGGTGAAACGCCCCCACCAGTGCCGCGCCCACCGAGCGGCTGCGTGACTCCCACAGGCTGTGCTGGCGCGCGAGTTCGCGCAGTTCGGGCTGCTGCCGGGGGCTTGCCATCAGTCGTCGTGCTCCTCTTTCATGCGCACCAGTTCGCCGGTCTTGGCGTTGATCTCGACTTCCCAGAACACGCCCTGCGCGTCAAGGACGTCGACCTCGTAGGTGTAGCGGTCACCCTTGACCTCGAAGTCGGTCTCGATGATGCGGCCCGGCTTGGCCTCCAGCGCCTTGGCGTGGATCTGCTCGAGCGGCAGGATCTCGGCGGCCTTCTGCAGTTTGCGGGCGACGGCGCGTTCGCTATGCATCAGGCCAGTCTCGTGTGCAGCCCAGATGCCGCCCAGCGCGACGGCGGCGCCGACGACGAAAGCGATCAAGGTGCGAATGGTGGAAGGCATGTCGATCTCCTTTGCTGTTGTTTTTCGTCCGCAATGGGGCGGAGTGCGCTTCAGACTGCCATGCTGGCGATTGATTCAACCGCGCCGCGATGCTCGCAAGACTGCCGGACGGTGTGCCTGACGTTTGTCAGATGACGACTCAATGGCCCTGCGCCGCCGCCTCGCTGCGGCGGAACACCCAGCGGTCGGCCTTGGAGGCGTCCGGGGCAAAGCGGTAGCCGGCGCTGTCGAAGCCCTTGAGCGCCTCGACGTCGGCGACGCGATTGACCACCGCCCAGCGCGCCATCAGACCGCGCGCCTTCTTGGCGTAAAAACTCACGATCTTGTATTTGCCGGCCTTTTCGTCTTCGAAGACGGGCGTCACCACGCGCGCCTTGAGCACCTTGGGTGCGATCGCCTTGAAGTACTCCTCGCTGGCCAGATTGACCAGCACCGGCGCTGGGTCGGCGCCGAAGTCGGCATTCAAAGACTCGGCGATGCGCGGGCCCCAGAACGCGTAGAGGTCGCGCCCGCCCGGGTTGGGCAGCGCGGTGCCCATCTCCAGCCGGTAGGGCTGCATGCGGTCGAGCGGGCGCAGCACGCCGTAGAGCCCGGAGAGGATGCGCACATGGTCCTGCGCCCAGGCCAGGTCTTCGGCGCCCAAGGTCCGCGCCGACAGGCCGTCGTAGACATCGCCATCGAAGGCCAGCGCCGCCTGCTTGCTGTTGGCCGGCGTGAACTGCGGTGTCCAGGCCGAGTAGCGCTCGACATTGAGCAGGGCCAGCTTGTCCGAGAGGTCCATCAGCGTGGCGACATCCTGCGGGCTCTTCCGCCGCAGGATGTCGATGAGTTGGCTGCTCTGCGGCACGAAGCGTGGCTCGCTGGCGGTATCGACGTGCGGCGGGGTGTCGTAATCGAGCGACTTGGCGGGGGAGAGGACGATCAGCATCGGCATTGACCAGAGGACGATTGAGTGGGGCGTCGGGTCGGGGGCGCATAAGTCGGCATCGCGCGGCTCCGCCAAGGTGCGATGCGGCACGGCGCGCCCGGCACGGCGTGACCTGAGTTGGCGAGACGCGCCATGGTGCAGAATGCCCATATTGTAGGTCGCCGGAATCGCAGCAAGCCATCCGGCGCTGCCCCAACCCTCGACGCCACCCGTACGCGCCGCCACGGCGAAGCATGCAGATCCAGCACAACGCCGACCTCCGGCGGCTCAACACCTTTGGCGTAGCGGCGCGTGCCGTCACCTTGGTGACGCTGCGCAGTGCCGGCGAGGCGCGCGACCTGTTGCGGCAGCGTGCGCTCATGGCAGCGCCGATGCTGATGCTCGGTGGCGGCAGCAATATTCTCTTTACCCGCGATTGGGACGGGGTGGTGGTGGTGCCGCGCTTGCTCGATCGCGAGGTCGACAGCAGTCAGGGCGACACCGTCACGGTGGTCGCCGGTGCCGGCGAGGATTGGGACGGCTTCGTGCGCTGGACACTGGGGCTGGGGCTCGCCGGCCTCGAGAACCTGTCGCTCATCCCCGGCAGCGTGGGCGCTGCGCCGATCCAGAACATCGGCGCCTATGGCGTCGAACTGCGCGACCGCCTGCTCTGGGTCGAGACCTTCGACTGGCAGAGCGGCCGCACCGACCGGCTCTACAACGCCGACTGCGGCTTCGGCTACCGCGACAGCGTGTTCAAGCACGAACTCGCCGGCCGGCTGGTGACGCGTGTCGCCTTCAGACTGAGCCGCACCCCCGACCTCGAACTCGACTATGGCGACATCCGCCAGGAACTGGCAGACCGCCAGCTCACCCGCCCCACGCCGCTGCAGGTGGCCGAGGCGGTGTGCGCCATTCGCCGGCGCAAGCTGCCCGACCCGGCGCACATCGGCAACGCTGGCAGCTTCTTCCGCAACCCGGTCATCGCCGGGGCGCATGCGGCAGATTTGCGGGAGGCGCATCCGGCCATGCCGCAGTTTGCCGCCCTCGGCGGAGCCAAGGTCCCGGCGGGCTGGTTGATCGAGGCCTGCGGCTGGAAGGGCAGGCGCGAGGGCGACGCCGGGGTTCACGCCGACCACGCTTTGGTGCTGGTCAACCACGGCAAGGCCACCGGTGCGCAGATCCATGCGCTCGCCCTGCGCGTCGTCGACAGCGTCCGCGAACGGTTTGGCATCACGCTGGAGCCCGAGGTGAGAGTCGTCTGACCAACGGTACCCGTTCAATTCAGAACCGGTAATTCAAAACCGGTTGTAAGCGGCCCACTCCCTCGTGTGTCCTTTCTCTCGCTTCTCAAAAGTCGCTTCGAAAAGGACACCCGACGGGGGCCGCCAGTGGCGGTTATCATCTGCGCCATGCGATTCCTCTTTGATCTGCTACCGGTCATCCTGTTCTTTGCCGCCTACCGCTGGGCCGGGCACGACGCCGCTGTGGCCGCCCAGTGGCTGGCGCACATCGGGCTCGCCGGCGTGGTCGAAAAGGTCGCGCCGATCCTGCTCGCCACCGGCGTGGCCGTCGTCGCTAGCGTGGTGCAGGTGGGCACGCTGCTGGCCCTGCGCCGCCGCGTCGACACCATGCTCTGGGTCAGTCTGGCGCTGATCGTCGGCATGGGCGGGCTCACGCTCTGGCTCCAGGATCCGGTCTTCATCATGTGGAAGCCGACCCTGCTCTACTGGACCTTCGCCATCACCCTCGGCGCTTCAGCCTGGCTGTTGCGGCGCAACCTGATGCGGACGCTGATGGGCGAGCAACTGCAACTGCCGGCGCCGGTCTGGGCGCGCCTTAACCTGGCATGGGTGGGTTTTTTTACCTTCATGGGCGCGCTCAACCTGTTCGTGGCCTACCACTTCGACGAGTCGACCTGGGTGAGTTTCAAGCTCTACGGTGGCATCGGCCTGATGCTGCTGTTCGTCGCCGGCCAAGGCGTTTGGCTTGCACGCCACTTGCCCGATGCCCCCGATCGCGGCGCTTGAGCGCGCATCGAGCGTCCGGGCGACAGCGTCCCGCCACCGCCCCGACCACCGCATGCAGCGACAACCAAGGGACATGCACCACGACCCTAGCCGCCCATGCCCGCGTTCACGGCGCACCCCATTCACAACACGCCCACCCCTCGATCCAAGGAGCCCCGCGCCATGTTCTACGCCATCATCAGTGAGGACGTTCCCGATTCGCTGCCGCTGCGCCTGCCGGCGCGGCCGGCGCACCTCGAGCGCCTGAGCGCGCTGCAGGCCGAGGGGCGTCTGCTGCTGGCGGGCCCGCATCCGGCGATCGACAGCGAGGACCCGGGCCCGGCGGGTTTTTCGGGGAGCCTGGTGGTGGCGCAGTTCGATTCGCTGGCCGACGCGCAGGCTTGGGCCGACGCCGATCCCTATGTGGCTGCCGGCGCCTACGCCAAGGTCACGGTCAAGCCCTTCCGACGGGTGTTTCCGCAGTGAGCGCCGTACTGGCCGATGACCGCGGCGCCGGTAACGATGGCAGCGCCGCCGCGCCCACGCTCCTCGAAGAGGTGCGCGCCCGCCTGCAAGTGCTCGGCCCGACCGCGCTCGACCTGCGCGACGACAGCGCGCGTCACGCCGGCCACGCCGGCAGCAACGGTGGTGGCCATCTGGTGCTGCGCATCGTCTCGCCACAGTTCGACGGGCTTGGCACGGTGGCGCGGCACCGCCGCATCTACGCCGAGGTGGGTGACCTCATGCCGGCGCGTCTGCACGCGCTCGCCATCACCGCGCTGACGCCACGCGAGGCCGCGGCGCTGGCGGCGCCAGAGCCAGAGCATGGCGTCCAGTCACGCGCGCCGACGCCGGATGCGCCATAGGGAACTTGGCGCCCGCCTTCTGGCCCTATACTCCGCCGCGCGTCAGAGTGGCCTGCCGCCACCATTCACGTTCCTGACCCGAATCCAGCCACAATCCTGCCCGTCCGCATCACACTTCTCCATTGCCGATCCGTTCATCGCCATCACGGCGCCGTTCGCCGCCGGCACACCTGTACTCTGGAGCCGACACCCATGAAGCGACACCCTTTCCTTGCCGCATGTCTCGCCGCCTTGTTCGCCACGGCGGCGACCGTACCGACCCTCGCCCGTGCCGACGACGATGTCGTGGCCAAGGTCAACGGCACCGCCATCCGGCAGTCGCAGATCGAGACCGCCGCGCGCAACCTCATTGCCCAAGGCCAGCAGGACACGCCCGATCTGCGCACCCGTCTCAAAGATGAGCTGATCGCCCGCGAACTGATCCTGCAGCAGGCCGCCGCCGAGGGCCTCGACCGGCGCGACGAGGTGCGCGAGCAGATCCAACTGGCGCGCAGCAACATCCTGATCAACAGCTACCTGCAGGTTTGGGCGAGGGAGCACCCCATCTCCGAGGACGATCTCAAGGCCGAGTACGACAAGTTCCGGGCCAATCAGCCTCCCGCCGACGAATTCCTGGCGCGACACATTCTGATCAAGGACGAGAAGGCGGCCAAGGCGGTACTGGCCAAACTCAAGAAGGGCGAGAAGTTCGACAAACTCGCCACCGCCCTGTCCGAGGACACCGGCACCAAGGCCAAAGGTGGCGAGCTCGGCTGGGTGCGCAGCGACGCCAATCTGGTGCAACCCTTCATGGAGGCCATGAAAAAGCTCAAGAAGGGCGAGACCAGCGAGCCGGTGAAGACCGATTTCGGGTTTCACGTGATCCGTGTCGACGATGTCCGCAAGGCCGAGCCGCCGTCTTTCGAGCAGGTGCGCGCTGAACTCAACCAGTTCATGCAACGCCGCGGCATCGAGCAGATGGTGCGTGACCTGCGCGCCAAGGCCACGGTCGAGTGACCGCGACCCCCTTCCGGATCTGAAACCCCTGGAGCAGGAACCCGTGCCATGAGCCTCAAGACCATCGTCGTCCAAGCCGGCGGCGGTTTCGACCGCGTCGTCGTCTCCACCACCGAAGCCCGCGAGCCGGGCCCGGGCGAGGTCAGCGTGCGCCTGCACGCCAGCTCGCTCAACTACCACGACTACGCTGTGGTGAGCGGCGCTTGGGGCCCGGTCGAGCCGCGCATCCCGATGTCCGACGGCGCCGGTGTGGTCACCGCAGTGGGGCCGGGTGTGACCGACCTCCAGGTCGGCGACCCTGTGGTGAGCCTGTTTTTCCCCGAATGGCCGGACGGCGAGCCGGGCCTCGCGCAGGGCGATTTCTCGCGCGTGCCGGGTGACGGCATCGACGGCTACGCGCGGCAGGCGGTCACCGCCCCGGCCAGCGCCTTCACGCTCGCGCCCAAGGGCTGGAGCCACGCCGAGGCGGCCACCCTGACCTGCGCCGGCCTCACCGCCTGGTACGCGCTGTTCGAGAGCGGGCGCATCAAGCCGGGCGATACGGTGCTTACGCAAGGCAGCGGCGGCGTCTCGGTGTTCGCGCTGCAGTTCGCCAAGGCCGCCGGCGCCACGGTGATCGCCACCACCTCGAGTGCGGCCAAGGCCGAGCGCCTGCGCGAACTCGGCGCCGACCACGTCATCAACTACCGCGACGACCCGGCTTGGGGCGAGACCGCGCGCAAGCTCACCGGCGGTGTCGGCGTCGATCACGTCATCGAACTCGGCGGCCCCGGCACGCTGGCGCAGTCCATGGCCGCGGCACGCATCGGCGGCCACGTCTCGATCATCGGCATCCTCACTGGCCTCGAGGGCGGCATGTCAGTGATCACCGCCATTGCCCGGCATCTGCGCTTGCAGGGTGTGCTGGTCGGCAACCGCAGGCATCAACTCAACATGATCCGCGCCGTCGAGGCCAACGGTATCCGCCCGGTCATCGATTCGTGCTACCCGCTCGAAGACATCGTCGAGGCCTTTCGCCACCAGGAAGCCAACCGCCACTTCGGCAAGATCTGCCTCGAGATGTAGTCGTCGGCGACCGTCCCGGCATTGCCGACCGCACCGCATGCCGGGGTAACTGGATAAACTCGGTCAATCAAGCTACATTCGGTTCTCGCGATACAGAACCGTTTGTGGTCAGTGAACGATCCGCAACCCAGACTTCCGCTCCAAAGCGGCGCCGAGCTGAGCGCGCTGCTCGACGCCATCGACCGCGTGCAGGGGGTGGTGCGGCTCGACCTCTGCGGCAACATCGTCTCGGCCAATGCCAATTTCCTGTCCTGGCTAGGCTATACGGCCGACGAACTGGTGGGCAAGCCGCACGCCTTGGTGTGCCCCGCCGACTACACTCGATCGGAGGCTTACAAGGCGTTCTGGGACAAGTTGCGCTCGGGGGATTTCCATCGGGGTGAGTTCCCGCGTGTCGCCAAGGGCGGCGCCATGGTGTGGATCAACGCCTCCTACAACCCGGTCTTCGATCAGGACGGCAAGGTGGCCGGGGTGGTCAAGTTCGCCACCAACATCACCGCCGAGAAGCTGCGCAATGCCGACTTCGAGGCCAAGATGCACGCGCTCGAACTGTCGCAGGCAGTGGTCGAGTTCGACCTCAACGGGCGTGTGCTGCACGCCAACGAGAACTTCCTGCGCATGTTCAACTACAGCCACGATCAGGTGCTCGGCCGGCATCACCTGATGTTCTGCGAGGAATCCTACGTGCGCAGTCCGGCCTACGCCGAATTCTGGCGTGGCCTCGCCGAAGGGCGTTTCCGCTCCGGCCAGTTCAAGCGCATCGACAGCCTCGGCCGCGAGGTCTGGTTGCAGGCTACTTACAACCCGGTGTTCGATGCCGACGGGCGGGCGGTGAAGATCGTCAAGTTCGCCTCCGACATCACCGGGCAGAAGCGCCGCAACGCCGAGTTCGAGGGCGTGGTGTCGGCGATCAAGCGCTCGGTGGCGGTGATCGAGTTCGACCTCAAGGGCCGTGTTCTCGACATCAGCCCGAAGATGGGGCTCATCCTCGAATACGCGCCCGAGGAGCTGATCGGCGAGCACCACACCCGCCTGCTCGACCCGGAATTCTTCGATCAGGAGAAGTACACCGCTTTCTGGGCTGCGCTGCGCCGCGGCGAGCCGCTGCGCGACGAGGTGGTGCGGGTCTCGCGCACCGGCCGCCGGATCCACATGGAGGCGTCGTACACGCCGGTGGCCGACCCCGAGGGTCGTATCTACAAGGTCATCAAGTTCGCCATCGACCTCACCGAGCGGCACGCGCTCAACGAGGCGCTGCGTCAGGCGGTGCGCAAGGCCGAGGCGGCGACCGAGGCCAAGAGCATGTTCCTTGCCAACATGAGTCACGAGATCCGCACGCCGATGAACTCGATCATCGGCTTTGCCGATCTGCTGGCGCAGGAATCGCTCACCAAGAAGCAGAGCCACTACACCGACGTCATCGGCACCTCGGCGCGCTCATTGCTGCGCCTGCTCAACGACATCCTCGATGCCTCCAAGCTTGAGCAGGCCGGCATCCAGTTCGAGCAGATCGACTTCTCACTGCACGCCGTGTGCGAGCACTGCATCGATGCCATGGGCGTGCTGGCCAACCGCAAGGGCATCGCGCTGGAATTCAGCTACCAGCCGGACATGAGCCCCTATTTCAGCGGCGACCCGGAGCGTATTCGGCAGATCCTCGTCAACCTGATCAGCAACGCCGTCAAGTTCACCGAGCGCGGCGGCGTGACCGTCGACATTTCCAGCGATGCTGCGGGGCACGTGGTCATGGCGGTGCGGGACACCGGCATCGGCATTCCCGCCGACCGTCTGGAAAAGATCTTCGAGCCGTTCTCGCAGGCTGACGGCTCGATCACGCGCCGTTACGGCGGCACCGGCCTCGGCACCACCATCGTCCGGCAACTGGTGTCGCTGATGGGCGGGCGCGTCGAGGTGCAGAGCACGGTCGACGTCGGCAGCGAGTTCCGTGTGACGTTGCCGCTCAAACCCGGCAAGAAACCGGCCGAGATCAAGCTGCGCGACATCGACGATGTGCGGCCCCTGCGCATCCTGGCCGTTGACGATTCGCCGCACAACATCGAGTTGCTGGTCAACGTGCTGGGTCGGCACGGCCACCAGCTCACCGCCGCCGAGAACGGCAAGGTGGCGCTGGACCTGTATTCCAGCCAGCCCTTCGATCTGATCCTGATGGATTGCCACATGCCGGTGATGGACGGCATGCAGGCGGCCCGCGAGATCCGCCGCGTCGAGAACCAGCGCCGCGCCGACCGCGTGCCGATGATCGCGCTCACCGCCAGCGTCGAGGCCGAGCGTCGTCATCTTGCGATCGAGGCCGGGATGGACAGTTTTGTCATGAAGCCGCTCGATGTGGCCATCCTCAAGGCGGAGATCGCGCGCCTCACCAGCGGCAAGGTGGTCGCAGTCGGCCCGGTCACCGGCAATCCCGCGCCGGAATCCAGTGTCGAGCGCATGGAGCCGGTCGACTGGGTATCGGGGGTGGCGCGCTGGGGTGGCGAGGAGGTGCTGGTGCGCGCGATCCGCGCGTTCGCCAATGAGACCCGCACCAGCCTGAGCGCTCTGCAGGCCGAGACCACGCCGGACGCCTCGCGCATCAAGCAGATCATGCACCGCTTCAAGGGTGCTGCCGGCAATCTGTCCTTGCTGCGCGTGGCCGCCGTTGCCAAGGCGGCCGAGGCGGCGGCGCCGACCATGGATGCCGAAGCCTACGCCGCGACACTGGCCGACGTGGCGGCAGAGGTGGAGTCGGCGGCGGCGATGCTGGAGGTCCGGCAGTCCGCCGTCACCCGGGCGCACGCCCCGGCCAGCGATGTCGGTGCCGAGGCTTTTGCCGACTTGGTCGAGCGCGTCGCTGCAAGTTTTCGCCATTTCGAGATCGACGAGGCGCTGCTCGTCGAACTCTCTATGGCAGCCGGAACCACGGCCTTCGAGCCGGTGCAACGCGCGGTCGATTCCTTCGATTTCGAGGCGGGGCTGCGCGCCCTTGAAACGCTCAAGCGGACCATGACCGCGTAGGAACGTCCAATGTCTGTCAATTCCCTTCGCCCCACCCTGCTGCTGGTCGACGACGAGAGTTCCAACCTCGCCATCCTGCGCGAGATCCTCAAGGACGAATACCGTTTGCTGTTCGCCAAGGATGGTTTGCAGGCGCTGGAGATCGCTGGCGAGCACCAGCCCGACCTCATCCTGTGCGACGTCATGATGCCCAACCTCGATGGTTTCGGCACCTGCAAGCGGCTCAAGCGTCTGCCGCGGACTGCGGCGATTCCAGTGATTTTCGTCACCGCGCTTGCCGACGACGTCAACGAGGCCATCGGTTTCGAGGCTGGCGCGGTCGATTACATCTACAAGCCGGTCAGCCCGCCGGTGCTGGTCGCGCGGGTGCGTACCCACCTCAAGCTGGTCAGCGCCGAGCGCCTGGAGGAGGCCAATGCCAAACTCAACGCGGCCAACGGCGAGTTGGCGGTGGCGCTGCGGCGGATGCGCGGCAGCTTCGAGTCGTCGATCCGCATGCTGTCGTCGATCCTTGAGCATCGCAATGGCCGGCTGGCCGGCTACTGTCACCGCGCGGCGCTGCTCACCATGAAGGTGGCCGAGGAACTCGGCCTCGGCGAGCCAGAGCGCGACGACATCTACCACGCCGCCCTGCTCCACGAGATCGGCAAGATCGGTTTCCCCGACGACATGCTGGACAAGCCGCAGACGGCGATGAACCAGAACGAGATCAAGGTCTTCAAGCAGCACCCGCTGAATGCCGAGTTGATCCTGATGCCGATCGAGGAGTTGTCCAACGCCTCGATGATCATCCGCCACCAGCACGAGCGCGTCGATGGCCAGGGTTTCCCCGATGGCCTGGCCGGCGAGGCCATCCCGATCGGCGTGAGCGTGCTTAGCGCTACCAAGTTCTACCTTGACCTGGTCATGGGACGCCGCGGCTCGGCCAAGCTCGGCGTGCAGGAGGCCCTGGTCGCCCTGCGCAACCAGGTCGGCGGGCGCTTTCCCGGCGTGGTGGTGGATGCGCTGGTGCGCGTGGCGAGTGGCGAGCAGGACGAGCAGCCCAATGCCTTCGAATTCGACACCTCCGAGCTCAAGCCCGGCATGGTGCTCGCCGTCGATTGGCGCAACAGCAAAGACGTTCTGCTTTTGGCAGCGGGACTGGTGCTCAACGAGACCATGGTGCGGCAGCTGCAGAATGCCGCGCAGAAGCGCGGTTCACCGATCATGCTCGGCATCGCGCCTGTCGATGCCTACGGCAAGGCGGTGGAAAGGCCTGACCGCGGCGGGGCAAAGCGTCTGGCGCATTGAGCCTGCTGGAGGGGGCGGCGGCGCAGCGGCCGGCTGCGGCAGCCTCGCTCAGCACGCAGGTGCCGAGCGCCCGCACTGAGGTGGCCCGCGCCGATACCGTTTCGGGGCCTTGCACCCTTGCGAGGCCTTTTTGTTGACGGTTTGACGGGTGGCACAGCCCCCGGGAAACCACTAGGATGTCGGATATATTAGACATTCTGGGGACCGTCTTGGACCTCTCCAAACTCGGCGCGATTGTTCGCAGGCGGCGGGAGGCACTCGGGCTGACACAGTCCCGGCTCGCCGTAATGAGTGGCCTGTCGCGGCAGACGCTGGTCGGCCTCGAGGCCGGCAGCTTGAGCGATCTCGGCTTCAACCGCGTGGGGCAGCTCCTGTCGGTGCTGGGCCTCGACCTCGAGGCGCCGAGCCGGTCCGCGTGCGTGCGCAAGGGCGGTCTGTGGATGGCCGCCAAAAATGCCAGCGTCAGTTACGCCAGGGAGGTGCCCCCCGACGCGCTCGGACACGTGCTTGTCAGCGGTAGCGTGCCCGAAGATTACGCCGCGCATCTGACCCACTTGCTCGATGAGGCGCCGCTAGCCTTGGTCGTGATGGCGGTCGAGGAAGCCGCTTCGAAAGAGGGCGTATCGCCCAGGTTGGTGTGGCGCAACCTGTCACGGCTGGCCCGAGCGCTCGGGGTGCATCGGCAGGAACTTTGGGCGTGACATCGTCCCTGCCGCCGGGGCCGTGGGAGGTGCTTTTCGATCGGGCCATGCGGCTCATCGACGGCATCCGCCAACACGGCGGCCTCGCAGATCCCTTCTGGACGCTGGGTGGCGGCACCGTCCTGATGTTTCGTTATCAGCACCGCTTGAGCAAGGATATCGATATCTTTGTACCGGACCCTCAGCACCTCGGTTTCGTCACGCCGCGGCTCAGCGATATCGCGGCGGAGATGACTGGGGCATACACCGAGATGCCGGGGTCTTTCGTCAAACTGCAATTCGACGAAGGCGAGATCGACTTCGTGGCTGCCCCCAACCTGACCGCCGAGGCGTGGGAAAGCTGGGAGATCCGCGGCGAGCTCGTCCGCGTCGAAACGGCCGCCGAAGTGATTGCGAAGAAGATGTACCACCGCGGCGACTGCGCTACAGCGCGGGACCTGTTCGACCTCGCACTGGTGCTCGAACGGGAACCCGAGACCCTCACCGCAGCCGCCCCTTTCCTGCTGAAGCACCGCCAGCGGTTCCTCGACACGGTCCAGCGACCGGGGCCGGGCTTCATCGCATCTTTCGCAGCGATCGCTTCGACCGGCTACAGTCCAAGCCTCGCGCATTGCGTTGACGTCGCCAGCAGCTATCTCAGGGGGTTGGGAGGGGATGCCTGACCAAGGGGCGGCACGTGGATCACACCAACTGAGTTGGACATGCCCGAAAAGAACAAAGCCCAACCTTATTTGGCTGGGCTAAGCATTTGATTCTTTTGGCTCCCCGACCTGGGCTCGAACCAGGGACACACGGATTAACAGTCCGTTGCTCTACCGACTGAGCTATCGGGGAAGCGAGCCCAAAAGTATAAGCGGCGCATGTCCCGGGGTCAACGACAACGGCGGCCTGCGCCGCCCGCGACCGATCACTTGCTGGTGAGGATCCACACGCCGTCCCAAGTCGCCGGTGGGCGGCGGGTGAGCATCTCGCAGCGCCTCTTCATCACCTTGGACGGCGAATCGGCCGGGCACAGGCGCTCGCACTCGGCAAAGTGCTGTTGCGCCTGCGGCCAGTCGCCCGCCAGATAGGCGTCGAGCCCGGCGGCGTAGGCGGCGAGCAGGTCCTCGTCGAACGGCAGCGGGTCACCGGCCATGCCCAGCAGCTCGTATACCGACGACGGTTCCGACTTGCCCTTGACCGCGATGCGGTCGATGCCGCGCACGCGGATGGCATCGCCGGCCATGTCGCGCGTGTTCTGGTCGATCAGGATGTGCGTGCCGTAGACCTTGTTGGAGCCCTCCAGCCGGCTGCCGAGGTTCACCGTGTCGCCCATCACGGTGAAGCTGCGCGAGGCGCTGCCCCCCACGCTACCGACGATCGCTTCGCCGCTGGCCATGCCCACCCGCATGTCGATCAGCGGCAGGCCCTGGCGCAGGCCGATCAGGTCGGGCATGCGCCGGCGAAAGTCCTCGAGCAGGTGGAATTGCGTCAGCGCCGCGGCACAGGCCAGAGCGGCCTGCTCGGTGGGCGGCGCGAACGGCACCGTCCAGAACGCCATCACCGAGTCGCCGATGTACTTGTCGATGATGCCATTGCGCTCGCGGATCGGCGCCGACATGGTGTCGAAGTAGTCGTTGATCAGCGTCACCAGCCCGCCCGGGCTCAGGCGTTCGGCCAGCGAGGTGAACGCCACCAGATCGGAGAAATACACCGTCACGATCTGCTTCTCGCCGCCACTGGCCTGATCGGCGCGGCCTTCGATCAGGCTGTTGACGATGCGCGGGTCGACATACTGGCCAAAGGTCTGCTTGATGCGTTCCTTGTCGCGCAGCTCGCCCACCATCTGGTTGAAGGCGATGGAGACATCCCCGATCTCGTCGCGGCTGGTCACCTGCAGCTCGCCGTCCAGATCGCCGCGTTGCACCGCGCGCGCGGCCTCGCGCAGGCGCCCGATGGGGCGTGTCAGGCCGCGTGACACCACCCACGCCAGCAGCAGGCCGACCAGTGCGGCGATGACGATCATTGCCGCGTTGGCGCGCAGCGCGGTGGCCTGATTGCCCTCCACGATGATCGCGCCAGCGCTGACAAAGGCGCTCATCTCGCTGCTGGCAGCGGCCACCAGCTCGTTGATGTCCTGCGCGTCGGCATGCACCAGCGCCAGTTGCGCGGCTTGGTCCGCGGCACGACCGTCGGCGGTCCCGGCCGCGCTGCACAGCGCCCGCACGTCGCGCAGATAGCGCGCGTGGCTGCGCCCGATGTTTTCCAGCATCGAGCTAAGCCGCGCGAACTGCAGCTTGTTGCGCTCCAGCACGGCGAGCGCCGCGCCGCGCTTCTGCAGCGCCGTGGCGTCGTCAAGCAGGCGGCGCACCGCCCGCTCGTGCTCGCCGAACCGCGCCGCGCAGTCGCGCTCGGCCAGCGTGCCGGCGGCCGCTTCGCGCAGCGAAAGCTCGCCGCGCAGGATTTCGTCGCTCACGTCTTCCAGCGCCAGCGCCAGCGGCAGCAGGGCTTCGGAGAGCGTGGCCAGCTGCCGGTTGACCTGCGCCGTGGTGTACATCGACCAACCGGACGCCAGCGCCATCAACACCAGCAGGCCAACCGCCACACCAAAGATCTTGAACGAGATGGAACGGAGGAGATGAGCCATGCGAGCGATTCCCTGAAGATCGCCGGTCTGCCGACAGACGCGGCTGATGCGCCGCGCCACAAAAAAAAGCGGACCCGACCGGTCCGCTCATGATGCCCCAGACGCGCCGCGCGGGCTCGCCCGGCCGGCTGGATGGTGGCTCAGGGCCGCATCAGCACGATGCAACCTTCCTGGCGGCCTTCCGGCCCCGGGCGCAGCATGGTCACGCCCACCGTCTGGCCGCTGTGGGTGACAAAGCGGATGGGTGCGTCGCCGGCGGCTTCCATCTTGCCGATCAGGCCTAGCCCCATGTCGGCCACCTCGCGGTCGGCAATGAACATGCTCTGGTAGCGCGCCACCACCGTGGCCGGCTTGTCGTCGGCGTCGGCCGCATCCTTGAAGTCGAGGTCGACGTTGCTGCCGACGCCACAGGGGATGCGCAGCGAGTCGCCCTTGGGGATGGCGACATTGGCCACCAGCCGCGGCGGGTAGGTGGCGCCAGAGTTCTTGCGCAGGTCGTTGGCCAGCGCCAGCACGTCGAAGTTGGCGTACTGCCCGCTGTCCACCCGCGTTGGACCGACGTTGGCGTGGATGTCGCCCGGGTTGTCCGCCTGCTGGCCAAAGCTCGCAAGCGCCGGCTTGTAGGTCCCCGGCAGGCTGACCTCGAACACGGCGATGTCGTAGAAATACGCCATCTCGACCTTTTCGGCCGGTTCCACGGCAAGGGCGGTGGCGGGCAGGGCAGCGAGCATCAGCGCGCGCAGGATGTTTCGCGGGATGTTCCGCAGGATGTTCTGCAGAATATTCATGGCGCAGCTCCGTAAGGGTTGGCGACCGGACGCGCGAGCCCGGCTTCGGGTCGCCGGCGGGCAGCATCTTGTACCGCCGACACTGAACTCTGAGCCCACCCCGGCGGTCAAGTTCCGCACGCCCGCACGGAGACCTCAACCCATGGATTACGACCTGCTCACCCGCCCCCTCACCGCAGCCAAGATCCGTCGCCAGATGGACGCCGACGGTCTGGTCGAAGGGGTGGTGCCAATCGAACTCGACGACATCATCGACAACGACCGCGACCGCGTCATGGAGCTGCTCTCCGAGGCGCTGGTCGATAGCAACGGGCTCGAGGACATCGAGTACGAGCTGGTCGGCAATGATGGCGACATGCTGCACATCCTGGTGCGCGGTGATGCCAGCAGTCTGGTTGAGGACGAAGACGAGGAAGAGGACGAGGACGGCGACGAGGAAGACTACTGATGGGCCTCTCGCGCATGATCAGCGCGGCCGAATCGCTGCCCGGCCGCAGCACGCCGCTGCCGGTGCCGGCGCGGCATGCTGTCACCGGCAATCCGCTGCAATCGCCGTGGCCCGCCGGCCTGGAGGAGGCGGTATTCGGCATGGGTTGCTTCTGGGGCGCCGAGCGGCGCTTCTGGCAGCAGGCCGGGGTGTGGACTACGGCGGTCGGATACGCTGGCGGCTACACGCCCAACGCCACTTACGCCGAGGTGTGCACCGGCCTGACCGGCCACACCGAAGTGGTGCGGGTGGTGTTCGACCCGGCGGTGGTGTCCTATGCCGACCTGCTGCGCGTGTTCTTTGAGGCGCACGACCCGACGCAGGGCATGCGCCAGGGCAACGACAGTGGCACGCAGTACCGTTCGGCGCTCTATGCCACCACGCCGCGGCAGTTGGCGCAGGCACGGGCTGCAGCCGCAGCATACGGCGAGGCCTTGCGCGCTGCGGGCCACGGCGCCATCACCACCGAGATCCGCGAGGCGCCGCCGTTCTGGTACGCCGAGCCGGAGCACCAGCAGTATCTCGACAAGCACCCCAACGGCTACTGCGGACTGCGCGGCACCGGGGTGGCCTGCGCGCTGCCGCTGGCGCAGGAGGGGTGACCCGGGGCAGCGCGGCTGCGTCGCCTCCATCGCGTCAGCGCGGTTCGCGCCGATGACGGTCACACAAACAAAAAGGCCCGGTCACCCGGGCCTTTTTGCTGGGGGCGCCACACCCCGCGCGCAATCAGCTATGGAACTTCACCACCAGCGGCACGATGAGCAGCGCCACGATGTTGATGATCTTGATCAGCGGGTTGACAGCCGGGCCGGCGGTGTCCTTGTAGGGGTCGCCCACCGTGTCGCCGGTCACCGCGGCCTTGTGGGCGTCGGAGCCCTTGCCGCCGTGGTGGCCGTCTTCGATGTACTTCTTGGCGTTGTCCCAAGCGCCGCCACCGGTACACATGCTGATGGCGACGAACAGGCCGGTGATGATGGTACCCATGAGCAGGCCGCCCAGCGCCATCGGGCCGAGGATCAGGCCGACCGCGATCGGCACCACCACCGGCAGCAGCGACGGCACGATCATCTCCTTGATCGCCGCGGCCGTGAGCATGTCCACCGCGCGGCCGTACTCCGGCTTGGCGGTGCCTTCCATGATGCCCTTGATCTCGCGGAACTGGCGGCGCACTTCTTCCACCACCGCGCCGGCGCAGCGACCCACCGCTTCCATGGCCATGGCGCCGAACAGGAAGGGAATCAGGCCGCCGATGAACAGCCCGATGATCACCATATGGTTGGAGAGGTCGAACACCGTCTCTTGGCCAGCACCCTTGAGCGCATTGGTGTAGTCGGCGAACAGCACCAGCGCCGCCAGACCGGCCGAGCCGATGGCGTAGCCCTTGGTCACCGCCTTGGTGGTGTTGCCCACCGCGTCGAGCGGGTCGGTCACGTCGCGCACCGCCGACGGCAGACCGGCCATCTCGGCGATGCCGCCGGCGTTGTCGGTGATCGGGCCGTAGGCGTCGAGCGCGACAATGATGCCGGCCATGCTCAGCATGGCGGTGGCGGCGATGGCGATGCCGTACAGGCCAGCCAGCGCGAACGCCGCATAGATGGCGATGCACACGCTCAGCACCGGCCAGGCGGTGGAGCGCATCGACACCGCGATGCCGGCGATGATGTTGGTGGCATGCCCCGTCTCGCAAGCCTTGGCGACGTGCTGCACTGGCGCGTATTCGGTCGCGGTGTAGTACTCGGTGATCACCACCATGGCGGCGGTGAGCAGGATGCCGACCAGCGAGGCGCCCCACAGATTGGCCACCGGGATGCCCGAGTCGCCCATCAGCCAGCCGGTGACGAACCAAAACGCCACCACGCTCAGCACGGCGGCCACGATCAAGCCCTTGTAGAGGGCATTCATGATCTTGCCGCTGCCCGAATAGCTCACAAAGTAGGTGCCGATGATCGAGGCGATCACCGACACGCCGCCCAGTGCGAGCGGGTAGACCGCCGCATTGGTGCCGCCGCCGGAGAGCGTCAGCGCGCCGAGCAGCATGGTGGCGATCACCGTCACCGCGTAGGTCTCGAACAGGTCGGCGGCCATGCCGGCGCAGTCGCCGACGTTGTCGCCGACGTTGTCGGCGATCACCGCCGGGTTGCGCGGGTCGTCCTCGGGGATGCCGGCTTCGACCTTGCCGACCAGGTCGGCGCCCACATCGGCGCCCTTGGTGAAGATGCCGCCGCCCAGACGCGCGAAGATCGAGATCAGCGACGACCCAAACGCCAGACCGACCAGCGGCTCGAGCGTTTGGTGGATGTCGCCGCCCTCGTTGCCGCTGATGAGGAAGGCGTAAAAGCCAGCCACGCCGATCAGGCCAAGGCCGATCACGAACATGCCGGTGATGGCGCCGCCGCGGAAGGCCACGGCGAGTGCCGGGTTGATGCCTTTGCGGGCAGCTTCAGCCGTACGCACGTTGGCACGCACGTTGATGTTCATGCCGATGTAGCCGGCCGCGCCCGAAAGCACTGCGCCGATGGCAAAGCCGATGGCGGTAACCGGTTGCAGGAAGGCCCAGATGAGCACAAAGAGCACCACGCCGACGATGGCGATGGTCCGGTACTGGCGGCCCAGATAGGCTGATGCGCCGGCCTGGATGGCGGCGGCGATCTCGCGCATGCGATCGTTGCCGGTCGGCTGCGCAATGATCCAACGGCTCGACAGCAGGCCGTAGAGGATGGCCGCTGCGCCGCAGAGCAGGGCGAGAAGGATGCCCTCGTGCATAGTCAACTCCTTACAGACGTGGTTCTTGGTGAGGTGGTCGGGGGGTGCTTGCGGCCGGCGGGTGCCGCCCCCGGGCACGCGTGGCGCCGGGCCGGGCTGCGCGGCCGCTGCGAAGTATCGGCCCTCTGGAGCCCGTCTAGCAAACATTCCTCGCAGTTTTTTGCGCCGGTTCGATGCTGCATGGCGGCAAAAGCATGCCCCTTGCCGTAAAATCGCACTGGTTAACCAGCGATCGAAAAAGGAGGCCCTGCGTGGCCCTGTACAACGTCACCGCGGGCCCCAAGGCCCCGGACGAGTTCAACGTCATCATCGAGATCCCGGCCCACTCCGACCCCATCAAGTACGAGGTGGACAAGGAAACCGGCGCCCTGTTCGTCGACCGTTTCATGATGACTTCGATGCACTACCCGTGCAATTACGGCTACATCCCGGGCACCATCTCCGACGATGGCGACCCGGTCGACGTGTTGGTGGTGACCCCCTTTCCGGTGCATGCCGGCGCCGTTGTGCAGTGCCGTGCGCTGGGCCTTCTGGAGATGGAGGACGAGGCCGGCGGCGACGCCAAGCTGCTCGCTGTGCCGGTCGACAAGATCCTGCCCATCTATAAGCACTGGCAGAAGCCCGAGGACCTGCAGCCCGAACGTTTGTTGCAGATCAAGCACTTCTTCGAGCATTACAAGGACCTCGAGGCTGGCAAGTGGGTCAAGGTGAGGGGCTGGAAGGGTCCGGACGCCGCGCGCGAGGAGATCGTCACCGGCATCGCACGCGCCGCCAAGGCCTGACCCGCTGAGGGCTGCGCGCACGGCGGGCTGCGACCGCGGCCGTCGCCCATGACCTGGCTGCTCTGGGCCTCGGCCTGTGCGTTTGGCATGGCCATGGCCGACGCCAGCACCAAGCGCGGCTTGGGCATGCTCACGCCGCGGCAACTGCTGCTGGCGCGTTGCATCCTGCCGCTCGTCGTGCTGGTGCCGCTCATGGGGGCCACCTGGCCAGCCGAGGTCCCCCCGGCCACATGGGCGTGGCTGATTCCATCGGCCATCCTCGAGGTCATCGCGGTCGGCTTTTACCTGCGCTCGATCCAAGGCGCCGACCTCTCGCAGTCGCTGCCCTACCACGCCTTCACACCGGTGCTGGTGGCCGGCATCGGCGGGCCGATCCTCGGCGAATCGGTGAGCGGCATCGGTCTGGCCGGCATCCTGCTGGTGTTCGCCGGCGCCTGGCTGCTCAACATCGGCGAGTTCCGCGACGGCTGGCACCGCCCGCTCACCGCGCCGCTGCGCCAGCGCTCGGCGCGGTTGATGCTGCTCGCCGCCAGCATCTACGCCTTTACCGGCCTGTTCAGCCGGGCGCCGCTGGCCTACCTGCCGCCGACCTTCCTCGGCGCCTTGTACTTCTCGCTGGTCGGCGTCACCGCCTGGCTTAGCCTCGACCCGCGCGGCCGCACCCTGCGCACGCTGCCCTGGCGCAATGTCTGGCTGTGGGCCACGGTGGGCTGGATGACGCTGATGATCGTCACCCACTTTGTCGCGCTGGTCGGCGTCAAGACCGCCTACATGCTGGCGGTCAAGCGCACCAGCCTGCTGTGGGGCATCGTGCTCGGCGCGCTCTGGCTGGGCGAGCCCAACCTGCGACGCAACCTGTTGGCCGGCGTGGTGATGGTGGCCGGGGTGGCGCTGATCGCGGCGGCGTGATCGCCCGCCGCGCTATCATTCGCGCACCATGCGCCCTGTACACGCCCCAGCCCCGCCGCCGCGGGATTTCGTCGGACGATGAAATGCCCCTTTTGTGGTGAATCCGACACGCAGGTGGTGGACTCGCGCGCCAGCGACGATGGCGCCAGCATCCGCCGCCGCCGTCGGTGCGCCGCTTGCGACCGCCGCTTCAGCACGGTCGAGAGCAGCGAACTGCGGCTGCCGCAAGTGGTCAAGGGCAACGGCCAGCGCCAGGACTTTGACCGCGACAAGCTGCGCACCGCGTTTGCCCGCGCCCTGCACAAGCGGCCGGTGCCGGCGGAGCAGGTCGACGTCGCCATCGCCGGCGTGGTGCAGGACCTGCTCGCCTCGGGCGAGCGCGAAGTCCTCTCGCGCGACATCGGCGAGCGGGTGATGGCGGCGCTGCACCGGCTCGACAAGGTGGCGTATGTGCGCTTTGCCTCGGTGTACCGCAGCTTCAAGGACGTCAACGATTTCCGTCAGGTCATCGACGACCTCTGACTTTTCCGCCGGCGCGTCCGGTCTGCCGCAGACAGCTTTTGCCGACACTGGAACCCTCTGATGACCGAATGGACCCGCGATGATCACCGTTACATGGCGCGCGCGCTGCGCCTGGCGGCGCGCGGCCTCCACACCACCACGCCCAACCCGCGGGTCGGCTGCGTGCTGGTCAAGGCCGGCGCGGTGGTGGGCGAGGGCTGGCACGCGCGGGCCGGCGGTGACCACGCCGAGCTCGCCGCCATCGCTGCGTCCAACGTGCCGGTGCGCGGTGCCACCGCCTACATCACGCTGGAGCCCTGCCGGCATTACGGGCGCACGCCGCCCTGCACCGACGCGCTGATCGCCGCCGGCATCGCCGAGGTGGTGTATGCCATGCAGGACCCCAACCCCGAGGTGTCGGGCGCTGGTGCCGAGACCCTTGCGCAGGCCGGCATGCGCGTGCGCGCCGGACTGATGGCCGATGCCGCGGCGGCGCTCAACCCCGGCTTCATCTCGCGTATGGTGCGCGGACGGCCGTGGGTGCGGCTCAAGGTGGCCGCCACCCTCGACGGCCGCACCGCCTTGTCGAGTGGCGACAGCCGCTGGATCACTGGCAAGCCGGCGCGCACCGACGTGCACCGCCTGCGCGCCCGGTCCTGCGCGGTGATGACCGGCATCGGTACGCTGCTGGCCGACGACCCGCTGCTCACCGTGCGGCACATCGAGACATCGCGCCAGCCGCTGCGCATCGTCGTCGACAACAACCTGGCGTTCCCGGCCAATGCCGCCACGCTCGGCGAGCCCGGCGGCGTGTTGGTGGTGACCGCCAGCAATGACGACGAGCGTATCGACGAACTCCGCGCGGTCGGTGCCAGCGTGCTGCAGCTCAACACCGCGCGCGGCCGGGTCGACCTTGCCCGGCTGCTGCAGGCGCTCGGCGAGCGCGGCATCAACGAGCTGCTGGTCGAGGCCGGTCAGAACCTCAACGGGGCCTTGCTGGCGGCTGGTCTGGTCGATGAGCTCGTCATCTATTTCAATGCGCGGGTGATGGGCGACAGTGGGCGCGGCATGTTCGCGCTGCCGGTGGCCGAGAGCATGGAGGCGGCCGCAGGCTTTGTCATCACCGACACCCGCTTGCTCGGCCCCGATCTGCGCGTCACCCTGCGCCCGCGCGAGGCGCCGCGTGTTTAGCGGCATGGTGGCGGCGGTCGGCCGCATCGAGGCGGTGACGCCGAGCGCCGGCGGCGCGCGCCTGCGTGTCGCCGCCGGGGCGCTGGAGCTGGCCGATGTGGCGCTGGGCGACAGCATCGCCGTGAACGGCTGCTGCCTCACCGTGGTGGCGCGCGAGGGGGAGCACCTTGGCTTCGACGTCTCCGCCGAGACGCTGCGCTGCACCAGCGGCCTCGATGCGCCGGCGCCGGTGAATCTGGAAAAGTCGCTGCGCTTGGCCGACCGGCTCGGCGGGCATCTGGTCACCGGGCATGTCGATGGCACCGGCACCGTGCTCGGGTTCGAGCCGCTCGGCGACAACCGTCGGCTCACCGTGGCGCTGCCGCGTGCGCTGGCGCGCTTCGTCGCGCCCAAGGGCTCGGTCGCCGTGCAGGGCGTGAGCCTGACGGTCAACCGCGTTGCGGACGCGGCGGTGGCCGGCGATCCGGTGCTGGCGGCTTTGCCGCCCGGGCACAGCGCCTTCCAGGTCAACTTGATTCCGCACACGCTGGCGGTGACCACGCTCGGCGCGCTGGCCCCCGGTGCGCGCGTCAACCTCGAAGTAGACCTGCTGGCGCGCTACGCCGCGCGCTTCGACGAGGCCTCGGCGGCATGATCCATGACCCGCAGATCCACCTCGCGCCGGTCGAGGACATCGTCGCCGACATCGCCGCCGGCCGTATGGTGATCCTGGTCGACGAAGCCGACCGCGAGAACGAGGGCGACCTCGTCATGGCCGCCGAGCACGTTACGCCCGAGGCGATCAATTTCATGGCGCGCTACGGCCGCGGCCTGATCTGCCTCACGCTCACGCCGCAGCGCTGCGAGCAGCTCGGCCTCAAGCCTATGGTGCGTGACAACCGCGCGCCGCTGCAGACCGCCTTCACCGTGAGCATCGAGGCGGCGCAGGGCGTGACCACCGGCATCTCGGCGCAGGACCGCGCCACCACCGTGCTGGCGGCGGTGCGCAAGGACGCTCGCCCCGAGGACCTGGTGCAGCCCGGGCACATCTTTCCGCTCATCGCCAAGCCCGGCGGCGTGCTGGTGCGCGCCGGCCACACCGAGGCCGGCTGCGATCTGGCCATGCTCGCCGGTTGCGAGCCGGCTTCGGTCATCTGCGAGATCCTCAAGGACGACGGCACCATGGCGCGCCTGCCCGACCTGCTCGAGTTCGGCCGCGAGCATGGCCTCAGGATCGGCGCCATCGCCGACCTGATCCGCTACCGCGCGCACAACGAGCGCCTGGTCGAATGCGCGGCACGGCGCGAGGTGCAGACGCCGTGGGGGGCTTTTACGCTGCATGCCTTTCGCGAGACGCGCAGCGCCACCGTGCATCTGGCGCTGGTCGCGGGCGTCTGGGACGCCGGCGACGAGGTGCTGGTGCGCGTGCATGAACCGCTCTCGGTGGTCGACCTGCTGGACGCCGAGCCGGCCGGACACTCGTGGAGCCTGCCGCAGGCCTTGGCGCACATTGCCGCCGCTGGGCGTGGCGTGGCGGTGCTGCTGCGCCGCCCTGATGGCAGCGCCAGCCTGCTGCAGCGCGTGGAATCGCTGCTCGAGCCGGCCGAGCCGGCCAAGTTCGACCTGCGCAATTACGGCATCGGCGCGCAGATCCTCGCGGACTTGGGGGTATGTCGCATGCGCCTGATGGCGCAACGCCGCAAGATCCCGTCGATGGCCGGTTTCGGCCTCGAGGTGGCCGGATTTGTGGCACCCTCGGGCGAGCTGCTCGCCCCCCTGTGAACCTTTGAACCCAGGCAAATCCTTGAGCCCCGTCGCTTTGAACCCTGCCCGTTCGAGCCCTGCCCATTCGAGGCCACGCAACGCATGAGCATCGCCGCCCCCCGACTCGCTCCGGATGGCCACGGCCTGCGTGTTGGCATCGTCTGCAGCCGCTTCAACGATACCGTCTGCAGCGCCTTGCTGGCCGATTGCCGGCAGCGTCTGTTGGCGCTGGGGGTGGTCGCCGCCGACATCGCCGAGTTGCGCGTCCCCGGCGCGCTGGAGATCCCGGTGGCGCTGCTGGCCATGGCGCGCAGCGGTCGGGTCGATGCGCTGGTGGCGCTCGGCGCGGTGATCCGCGGCGAGACCTATCACTTTGAGGTGGTATCCGATGCCTCCGCCGCTGGCGTGCTGCAGGTGCAGTTGCAGACCGGCGTGCCGGTGGCCAACGGCATCCTCACCATCGACACCGACGCGCAGGCCGCGGCGCGCATGCGCAGCAAGGGCGGCGAGGCGGCCGAGGCGGCGGTGGAGATGGCCGTGCTGCTGCGGCCATGGCGCTGAAGCCGTGATGCCGAACCCGCACCCCCGCGCAAGGCCCCGACCATGACCTCGACCCGGACTCCGGCCACGCTGCCCGCCAGCCAAGCATCCACCGGTGGCAAGCCGCCGGCACGCCACCGCAACCCGCGCCGTCGCGCCCGCGAGTACGCCGTGCAGGGCATCTACGAGCACCTGCTCAACCCGGGTCAGCGCGTCGAACTGATCCTCGCCCACCTGCGCGAGAACGAGCACTTCTGCAAGGCCGATGGCCCGCTCTGCGATGCGCTGGTGCGCGGCGCCACGGCGGCGCAGGAGACGCTGGACGAGGTTCTGGCGCCGCACCTCGACCGCGCCGTGGCAGAACTCTCACCGGTGGAGCACGCGGTGCTGCTGCTCGGCGCGTGGGAGTTGCTGCGTGAGCCGGACACGCCGTTCCGCGTGGTCATCAACGAGGGCATCGAACTCGCCAAGACCTTCGGCGGCACCGACGGCCACCGCTTTGTCAATGGCGTGCTCGACAAGCTGGCGCAGGCCGCGCGCCCTTTCGAGGCCACCGGCCAGTCGTCGTCGGGCGGCGCATGAGCGCGCAAGGGGTGAACTCACCTTGGACGAGTTCGGCCTGATCGGCCGGTTCTTCACGCGGCCGGTCTCGCACACCGCGCTGGGTGTGGGTGACGACGCCGCGCTGGTCGACCCGACCCCCGGCTGCCAGACCGTGGCCGCCTGCGACATGCTGGTCGAGGGTGTGCACTTCTTCCCCGGTGCCGATCCGCGTGCCTTGGGTCACAAGGCGCTCGCCGTCAACCTTTCGGACCTTGCCGCCATGGGCGCCGCGCCGCGCCAAGCACTACTCGGCATCGCCCTGCCGGCGGCCGACGAAGCCTGGCTCGGTGCCTTCGCCGCGGGCTTCGCCGGGCTGGCGGCGCGCTTCAAAACGGACTGGGTGGGTGGCGACACCACCCGCGGCCCGCTCAACCTTTGTGTCACCGTGCTTGGCGAGGTGCCACGCGGCACCGCGCTGCTGCGCAGCGGCGCGGCGGCGGGCGACGACATCTGGATCTCCGGGGTGCCGGGCCTGGGTGCGCTCGGTCTGGCGCACCTGCGCGGCGAGTGCGCGCTGGAGGGTGCCGCGCGGGCTGCCGCCCTCACTCGGCTGCACACGCCGGAGCCGCGCGTCGGCCTTGGCGTGGCGCTGCGCGGTATCGCCAGCGCCTGTATCGACGTGTCGGATGGCGTGCTGGCCGACCTCGGCCACGTGCTGCGGGCGAGCGGCGCGGCAGCCGGTGTGGGCGGCGCGTTCGCCGCCGAGCTCGACTGGGTGGCGCTGGCTGCGCCGGTGCGGGCGGCACTGGCGCCACCGCAGGGCGCGGCGGACGATGCGCTCGTCGGCTCGGCAACGGCGGGCGGGGTGGCCATCGACAGTCGCTGCGCTGCCGCTTCGCCCATCCTGCCGATCGACGCCGCCCTGCTGCGCTGCGCCATGCTTGCCGGTGGCGACGACTACGAGCTGCTGTTCAGCGCGCCAGTGCTGCAGCGGGATGCCATCGCCACGCTGGCCAGGTCCTGCGGCGTGGCGCTGACCCGCGTCGGCCGCATTCTGGCGCCGGCCGGCGGCGCTGATGCGGCGCACGGCCCGCGCGAGCCGCTGCTCACCCTGATCGAGGCCGACCGGCGCATCGCCTTGCCACCCAGCGGGTACCTGCACTTTGGCTGAGGCCAGCCTCGGATTCATGTTGCGCAACCCGCTGCATGTGGTGGCGCTGGGCGGCGGCGCGGGCCTGCTGCCGGCGCCCGGCACCTGGGGCACACTGGTCGCGCTGCCGCTCTACTGGGGCTGGCTGGCCGACCTGCCGGTGGCGTGGCAGGGCGCGGCCTGGCTGCTGGCGGCGCCGCTGTGCGTCGGCGTGGCCGGCTTCACCGCACGGCGCCTCGGCAGCGCCGACCCGGCGGCCGTGGTGATCGACGAGATCCACGCGTTTGTCGGGGTGCTGATCGTGCTGCCAGCGGAATTTCACTGGCAACTCTGGGCTTTCCTGCTGTTCCGCGCGTTCGACATCTTCAAGCCGCCGCCGGTGTCGTGGGCCGACCGCCGGGTTGGCGGAGGCCTTGGCATCATGCTCGACGACTGGCTGGCCAGCGCCATGACCTTGCTGCTGCTGGCCTTGATCGCCCGCAGTATCGGACTTGCCAGCGCGGGCTAGGGTGCGGCATGGCTGACATCATCGACCCGCAGATGGTCTGGCTGGCCACCGAACTGGGCCATACCCTGCGCGAGCAGGGCCGCACCATCGCCACCGCCGAATCCTGCACCGGCGGGCTGCTGGCGGCCGCGCTCACCGAGGGGCCAGGCAGCTCGGCCTGGTTCATGGCCGGATGGGTGACCTACAGCAACGCCGCCAAGCAGCGCGACCTCGGCGTCGACGACGCGCTCATCCTTGAGCACGGCGCGGTGAGCGGCCCGGTGGTCGCGGCCATGGCGCAGGGCGCGCGACGACGTGCCGGCACCGACTGGGCGATCGCTGTGAGCGGCGTCGCCGGACCCGGCGGCGGCAGCGCTGCCAAACCGGTTGGCACCGTGTGGCTGGCGTGGGCTGGCGCCACCGCGGTGCGCAGCGAGTGCTGCCATTTCGACGGGCCACGGGCCTTGGTGCGTCACGCCGCCGTGTGCCATGCGCTCGCGACTTTGCTGGAGTGCCTGCGATAATGACGCGATGCACTTCACCGCCCTGCTGCTGACCCTGCTGCTCGATCGTCTGCGCCCGGTCGCGCCGGCCGAGGCTTTGCTGGCGAGCCTGCGCAACGGGCTGGCGGTTTTGGCGCGCGCCACCTGGGCCGGCGAGGCGCACAACCCGTGGCTGGCCTTGGCCCTGGTCGGCGTACCGTTGATCGTGCTCGCCAGCTTTCTGCGCGGCTTGCTGGGTGGCTTCGGGCTGGTGCTGGACATCGTCGTGCTGCTGCTGGTGGCACGTGTTGCCGAGGTGCTGCAGTGGGCCGACCGATTGGCCCGGGCGCTCGACGAAGGGCGCGACGGTGGCGCGGGCGATCTGCTGCGCGAATCGCCCCTGCCGATCCCGTCGGTGCCGACCCAGCCCGCGGCGCGCGCGCGCGTGGCAATCGAGGTGCTGTTGCTGACCATGCATCGGCGCCTGTTCGCGCCGGTGCTCTGGTATGTCCTGCTGCCGGGCTGCATCGGCCCGCTCGCCTACCTGTTCGTCACCCTGGTGCACGAGGCTTGGACACGGCCGGACGCACCGCCGCCCTACGCCGAGGCGGCGCGCCGGCTATTGCGCTGGGTCGACTGGCTGCCGGCACGCGCCACCGCGTTGGCCATCGCGGTGGTCGGCAACTTCGAGGACGCGGTGTACGCATGGCGGCAACAGGCCGGCAATTGGACGGTGGAGGAGGAGGGCGCGATCCTCGCCAGCGCGGCGGGCGCGCTGGGCGTGCCACTCGGGGACCCGCGCCGCGCCACCCCGGAGTTCGCCGGCGAACCCTCCGGCGACGACACCGCAGCCACCACCGTGCGCAGCGCTGCCGGACTGGTCTGGCGCGCCATCGTGCTGGGCTTCGCCGCCTTGCTGCTGCTCGGGGTGGGGCGGGTGGTGGGCTAAGCGCCATCCCAGACGCCCGGCTCATCAGCCGCCGAGCGAGCGCCGGATCGCCGTGTAGTGCGCCAGGCGCACGGCCGGGAACGCCCCTGCCGCGGCCGCCGCGCGCACTGCGCAGTCGGGCTCGTCGAGGTGCCGGCAGTCGCGGAAGCGACATCTCCCCAAATACGGACGAAACTCGGGGAACTGCGCATCCAGCGTCCCGCGCGGCACCGCATGCAGGCCGAACACCTGCATGCCCGGCGAGTCGATCAGGGCCGATTGCGCATCGAGGTGGTACAGCCGCGCATGGGTGGTGGTGTGTCGACCGCTCTCGAGCGCGGCCGATACCGCCCCGGTGGCGGCATCGGCCCCGGCCACCAGCGCGTTGACCAGGCTCGATTTGCCCACGCCCGAGGGCCCCACTAGCACACTGACCTGTCCGCTCAGCAGCGGTCGCACCACCTCGGGCCCGTCCAGCGCGCTGAGTTCGGTCACGGGGCAGGCGCCCTCGAACACCGCCAGCGCACCACGCGCGCCGGCGTGGCGCTCGACCAGATCGATCTTGTTGAGCAGCAGTCGCACCTGCACGCCGGCGTGCTCGGCGGCCACCAGGCAGCGCACCAGCAGGTCCTCGTCCCAGCCCGGCCAGGTGGCGACCATCACCAGCGCCTGCGTCACATTGGCGGCGATGAGCTTTTCCTGCACCGCGTCGGCTCGGTAGAGCAGCGAGGTGCGCTCGAGCACGCGTTCGATCACGCCGCCGTCGCCGGTCGGCGCGATGTCCACCCAGTCACCGCAGGCTACGCCGCCGCGTTTGCCGCGCGTCACGCAGTCGATGCGTTGGCCGGGCGAACCGCCGTCCTCGTGCGTCTCGGCGGTGAAGCGCCGCCCGTAGGCGGCGACGATGCGTGCGCGGCGCGTGCCGGGCAGGGGCGGCGGCAGGGCGGCTGGCTTCAGGGGCGGACGCCCGGCGCTACGGCCACCCCGCGCCAAGCGGGTGGCCCGGCGCCCTCTACGGCCCGGGCACCGGCTGGTGGGGCGGATTGCCCGTTCAAGCGGCCGCCAGTATCGGTGCGCCGCCGCCCTGCAGTCGGGCGATGCGCTGCGCTGCCGGCGGGTGCGAGTCGTACACGGCCGAGTGCACCGGGTCGGGGGTGAGTGTCGACGCATTGTCCTTGTACAGTCGTACCAGCGCACTCACTAGCGCGTCGGCATCGGCGTGCTCGGCGGCATAGGCGTCGGCCTCGAACTCATGGCGGCGCGAGTAGCTTGCCAGCAGCGGCCGCAGCACGAACAGCAGGTAGGGCGCCACCAGCATGATCAGCAGCAGGCTGCCGGCGGTGGTCGGCCGGTCCAAGCCCAGACCTTCGAATAGCGACGGGCTCTGCAGCAGCCAGCCCATCAGCGCGAACACCACGAAGCTCACCGAGAAAATCAGGACCAGCCGCCGGCTGACATGCCGCCGTTTGTAGTGGCCCAACTCGTGCGCCAGCACCGCCTCGACTTCGGTCGGCGACAAGCGGCTGATCAGCGTGTCGAACAGCACGATGCGCTTGGCCGCGCCGAAACCGGAGAAGTACGCGTTGCCATGGCTCGAGCGGCGCGAGTTGTCCATCAGGTAGAGCCCGCCCGACGCAAAGCCGCAGCGCGCCAGCAGGGCCTCGATGCGCTGCTTGAGTTCGCCATCGGGCAACCGTGAAAACTTGTTGAACAAGGGCGCCACCACAGTGGGATACAGCGCCATGACCGCGACATTGAAGCCGGCCCAGACCGCCCACGCCCAGATCCACCACGTCCCGCCGGCGCTGGCCATGATCCACAGTACCAGCGCCATGAGTGGCGCGCCGATAGCCACGGTCATGACCACCTTGGTGAGCAGGTCACGCAGGAACAACCCCTTGGACATGCGGTTGAAGCCGAAGCCGGCCTCGAGCCCGAACACGCGCTGCCACGCCAGTGGGAGTTCCGCCGCGCCGCCGATCAGGCTCACTGCGCCGATCAGCAGCAGGCCGTGCAACAGGCCATCGCCGACGCGCGCAGCGATCTGCGCATCCAGCCACGCGATGCCGCCACCCAAAGTGAACACCAACAGCAGGCCAGTGCCGAGCAGCAGCTCGTGCATGGCGTGGCGGGTCTTGGCCACCGTGTAGTCGGCGGCGCGGGCGTGCGCCTCGTCGCCCACCGCCTGCGCAAAGGCCGCTGGCACACGGTCGCGGTGCGCAGCCACGTGCGCGATCTGCCGCCGCGCAAGCCAAAGGCGCGCCAGCGTCACGCTGGTGACAAGGAGGATAAAGGCCTGGGTGATGACTTGCGTGTCCAAGGTGTCAGATCCGGATCAGAAAGGGGTTTGCATGGGCTTGCGAAAGCGAACGGTGGGGCGAGAACACCCTTGCGCCGGGCGCGTGATCCGCACCCTCGCTGAGACAGAGGGTGCGCCATGCGGTTCGGCGGTGCCACCGGCGCATCCGCAATTTGGCCCGCCGAGCCTGTGCGACAATCCGCCACCGTTGTCGTTTGATGATGCTCTGCGCCGCGTCGCCGGCGTACCGCCCGGCCGCGTGGCCGACCCTGCGTAATTTACCGAATCCCCGCTGGATCTGCCTGCGCCATGTCTACTCCCGCCGCTGTAACGGCCGCTGCCCGGCCAGCCCAACCCGCCAGCGCCACCCGTTGGGTCTGGCTCGACCTCGAGATGACCGGACTCTCGCCCGAGCGTGACCGCATCCTCGAGGTGGCCATGGTGGTGACTGACGGCGAACTCAATGTGGTCGCCGAGGCGCCGGTCTGGGTGGTGCACCAGTCCGACGCGGCCTTGGCCGGCATGGACGCGTGGAATACCGGCACGCATGGCCGCAGCGGTCTGGTCCAGCGCGTGCGTGCTTCGACCACCGGCGAGGCCGAGGTGGAGGCGGCGGCGCTGGCCTGGCTGCGCCAGCATCTGCCGGCCAAGGCCTCGCCCATGTGCGGCAACAGCATCGGTCAGGACCGGCGCTTTCTGGCCCTGCACATGCCGCAGCTGGAGGCCTTTTTTCACTACCGCAATATCGATGTGAGCACGCTCAAAGAGCTGGCCAAGGCGTGGTACCCGGCCGAGTTCGCTGCCTTCAAGAAGAAGACGCGCCACGAGGCGCTGGCCGACGTCTACGAGTCGATCGACGAGGCGCGCTACTACCGCGACGCGGTGTTCAAGGCCGCTGCCAGCTGAGGCTGCGGCGGGGCCGGGACCTCGTCGGCCGGCTCGGCCTGTGCCACCGGCAGCCATTGGCCGGCCTGCAACGCTTCGAGCGGCCGGAAATCGGTCTTGTAGCGCATTTTCGCGCTCTCGCCGATCCAGTAGCCCAGGTAAAGGT
>VEQZ01000083.1 GCA_018882975.1 Rhodocyclaceae bacterium
GGCTACACCTGCCCTTCCAGCGCCTCGAGGCGCGCGCGACGGTTGAACGGGCGGGCGAACAGTTCCGCCAGGTCGCCGGCCTGGTCGAAGCCATGCACCGGACTGAACACCAGTTCGATCGACCACTTGGTGGTGATGCCCTGCGCCTCGAGCGGGTTGGCCAAACCGAGTCCGCAGACCACCATGTCCGGACGGGCGGCATGGCAGCGGTCGAGTTGCCGCTCGACGTCCTGGCCCTCGGACAGCATGGTGCCTTCGGGCAGCAGGTCGAGTTCCTGCGCCATGAGCTGACGGTGCAGGTAGGGCGTGCCGACCTCGAGCGGGCGCATGCCGAGTTCGCGTGCGAGAAAACGCGCCAGCGGCAGTTCCAGTTGCGAGTCGGGGAAGAAGAAGATGCTGCGGCCGGCCAATTGCTCGCGGTGGCGGGCGACGCCGGCACGGGCACGTTCCTGCAGCGGCGCCACGACTTCCTCAAAACGCGTGGTGGCGACACCGAAAGCGTCGGCCGCAGCGCGCATCCACAGCGTGGTGCCCTCTTCGCCGAACGGGAACGGCGCGGCGAGGTGCCGCGCGCCGCGTGCCTCAAGCGCGCGCAGCGTGTCGCCGAGGAACGGTTGCGTCAGCAGGACCCTCGTATTCGGTCCGACCGCCGGCAGTTCGGTGGAGCGGCGTGGCGGAAAGGCGGCTACCTGGCCGATGCCCATCGCCCGGAAGGCACGCAGGAACTGGCCCTCGACGATATCGGCCACGGTGCCGACCAGCAGCAGGTCGGGCGCGGCGGCCGGGTCGGCGGCAGGCAGCTCGGGCACCAGCGCGGCCAGACAGGCGTCCTCGCCCTGGGTGAAGGTGGTCTCGATGCCGCTGCCGGAATAGTTGAGCACACGGGTGCGGCCGCGATGGATGCCGTCCAGTCGCTCCGCGGCACGGTGCAGGTCGAGCTTGATCACCTCCGACGGGCAGGAGCCGACCAGGAACAGGAGCTTGATGTCGGGCCGACGCTCGAGCAGACGCCCCACCACCCGGTCCAGCTCCTCGTTGGCATCGGCCAAGCCGGCGAGGTCGCGATCGTCGATGATCGCGGTGGCAAAGCGCGGCTCGGCAAAGATCATCACGCCGGCAGCCGACTGGATGAGGTGCGCGCAGGTGCGCGAGCCGACCACCAGAAAGAACGCGTCCTGGATCTTGCGGTGCAGCCAGATGATGCCGGTGAGGCCGCAGAACACCTCGCGCTGCCCGCGCTCGCGCAGCACCGGCGCATCGCCGCAGCCAGCGTCACGCGGACGAAACTCGACGATGGCGTTCATAGCGCCGGCTCCATGCTGCCGCCGGCCTTCGGGGCCGCTCCCGCCGTGCCTGCCGCGGGCCGGGCCGCAACCTCGCGACGCCCGGCTTTTTCGCGCTCGCCCTGCAGGCGCGCCATGCGCAGTTTCCAGAGGAACTGGCCAGCATTGACGAGGTAGGTGGCGTAAGCCGCCAGCGCCAGCAGCATCTGTTCACGCACAGTGAGCCAGGCGGTGAACAGCGCGACCAGATACGCCGTGTGCAGCGCGATCACCCCCATGCTGAAGACGTCCTCCCAGAAGAACGGGCGGGCAAACAGGTACTGGCCGAATACGACCTTCTCCCAGATCGCGCCGGTGACCATGATGGCGTAGAGAAACAGCGTCTTGACCACCACCGAGACAGTGGCCGCCGACTCGCCTTCGCCGGTGTGGAGGAAGCGCAGGACCAGCGCCAGACTGACGAGGAAAGCGATGAACTGCAGCGGCGCGAGCACGCCCTGCACCAGCGTCCACGGGGTCTGGTCCCGCCGCTGGCGTTCCTCCTCGGTGTAGAGCGCCGGTCTGTCTGCGCCGACTGTGTGCTGCTGCATTTCCCTGGCTCACCTGTCCGGATGGGTATCACCCAATCTAGAGGGAGCGGGCCCGAGTGTCAATCAAACTGTACGTCTATCAAAATTTACAAGCGGGCAGCGGCGCGACGGCCACAACAGATCTGACAACAGCAGTTGACAGCCGATGGTGTACGGGGCGACCATCACCACATAACAAAAGCAACATCAGAAAAACAGCACGTCCGGTATCACACTCACTTAACCGGAGGGAGCGCTCATGAGCGCAATGTCCATGTCCGCGGGGCATGACGCTGGTGATTCAGCCGATTCCGATTCGGCCGACGGCGAGAACTGGGTGGGCGCCCGCACCTGGCAGGCGGGTCAAGACCTGGCCGCCGCCGCCGGACGTGGCACCCGGCAGATGCTGCTGCAGACGCTTGGAGCCGAGATCATTCCGCGCTTGCTGCGTTCACACCAGCCGGCAGGGGTGGATCTGCCGCATCACATCCCGACGGCGCTCAGCCAAGGCGACATCGAGGCCTTCGTGCGCGACTGCATCGCCGGCGACCCGTCCGCCCACGAGCAGCGCTTCGCGGCGCTCCGCGCCGACGGCCATGACCTGCCCGAGCTCTACCTTGACCTGCTGGCTCCGACGGCGCGCGCCATCGGTCGCCTGTGGGAGAGTGACGATTGCACCTTTCCCGAGGTGACGCTCGCGGTGTTCCGTCTGCAGTCCCTGGTGCACGGCCTTAACGACGAGTTCTGCGCGAACCCGGCCCACCGCGATCCGCAGCACCGCATCCTGCTCGCGCCGGTGCCCGGCAGCCACCACACGCTCGGCTTCTACATGCTTGCTCAGTTCTTCCGCCGTGACGGCTGGAGCGTCTGCAGCGCCATCGAGGCGGACCCGGCCACGCTGGTGGCCGCAGCGCGCGCCGACTGGTACGACATCGTCGCGCTGTCGATCAGCTGCGACAGCGAGATCGAGCGCCTGCAGACGCTGGTGCACGACATCCGTGGCGCCTCGCTCAACCCGCGCGTCGGCATCATGATCGGCGGCCCGCTCGGTCTCGACGACAGGCTGCGCACCCTGCTCTGCGCCGAGGCCTATTCCGGTGACGCCCGCGAAGCGCTGCGCACCGCGCACGGGCTGGTGCATGAAAGGGGGCGGCCCAATTGAAGAACCCCGCCGGCCATGTGCAGCAGATCGGCTATCCCGAAGTCGCCGAGGTCGTCAGCCAACTGGACCCGTCCACCGCCGCGGCGCTGATTTCGGCAGCCTCCGACATCTCGCTGGTCCTCGACGACGCCGGTCGCGTGGTCCGCGCGCGCCTCAGCCGCCCGGATTCGCAACTGGAGCAGGCGCAGAACTGGGTGGGGCGCACGCTCGCCGACGTGGTCTCGGTGGAATGTCGCGACAAGGTCGAGGCCCTGCTCGACGACGCCCGCGCGGGCCGTGCGCGGAAGTGGCGCCACCTCAACCACCCCGACCGCGACGGTCGCACGCTGCCCATCGAGTACAGCGCCATCCGCCTGAGCGATGGACAACTCCTCGTTTTCGGCCGCGACCTGCGAAGCGTCACCGAACTGCAGAAGCGCTTGGTCGAGTCGCACCAGGCGATGGAGCGGGACTACCAGCGTATGCGCCAAATGGAGGCGCGCTACCGTCTGCTGTTCGAGACCGCGCCCGAGCCGATGCTGGTGGTCGATGCCTCGAACCGGCGCATCCTCGAGGCCAACGCCGCCGCCGAGCGGGCGCTCGGGACGCAAGCCCGCAAACAGTCCGGGCGTCTGCTCACCGACTGCTTTGACAGCAACGAGCGCAACGGGCTCGACGCGCTGATGACCAGCGTGCTCAGCGCCGGGCGCGGCGATGTGGCGCGCGCGCGTCTGGCCGGTGCCGGCAGCGAGACCGCCCTCGCCATGACGCTGTTCCGCCACGACAACCAGAGCCTGTTCCTGGTTCGCCTGAGCCAGCAGGGTCTGGTTTCCACCGAAGGCGCCGAAGACAACCGCGCACTCACGCTGGACGCGCTGGGCGCCTCGCCCGACGGCTTCGTCGTCACCGATGCTGGTGGCATCGTGGTCACCGCCAACCAGGCTTTTGCCGACCTCTGCCAGGTCGGCCACCCCAACGCGCTGCTGGGTGAATCGCTCGACCGCTGGCTCGGCCGCTCCGGCGTCGACCTCTCGGTGCTGCTCGCCAACCTGCGCCAGCGTGGCTCGGTGCGCCTGTTCGCCACCACCCTGCGCGGCGAGAACGGCCTGCAGACCCAAGTCGAGATGTCGGCACGGGCGGTCGATGTCAGGGGTCGGCACTACCTGAGTTTCAGCGTGCGCGACGTCGCCACGCGGGTGGAGGACCAGACCACCCCCGACGGGCTCACGCGCAGCGCCAGCCAACTCACGGAGTTGGTCGGCCGCGTGCCACTCAAGGACATCGTCGGCGAAACCGCCGAACTCATCGAGAAGCTGTGCATCGAGGCTGCGCTCGACCTCACCCGGGACAACCGCGCCAGCGCCGCCGAGATGCTCGGCCTGTCCCGCCAGAGCCTGTACGTCAAACTGCGCCAGTATGGACTCGGCGACCTCGGTGACCGCACGGATCGCTGAACATGGGCATGGAGGCAGGGGCAGGCGCTGAGACGCTCGAGCGTGCCCCGCCCGGACGACCGGTCGCCACGCTGATGCTCGTCGATATCGCCGAGGGTTCGCGCCTGTGGGGCTACTCGCGTTTCGTGCTCGGCCGCTTCGGCGTTGGGTCGGTGGCCGGACTGCGCTTCGCCCGGGTACTCGGCAGTGGCCACGACGGCGGCTTTGGTCTGCGCCCGAGCGCCACGCGTCAGGGCCTGTTCTGCGTGTTCGAGGATGACCAGACCGCCAGCGACTTCCTCGCCGGCCACGACCTCGTGCGGCGCTATCGCGCACACGCACGCGAGTTCTTCTCGGTGCGCCTGCACAGCTACTCGTGCAAGGGCAGCTGGAGCGGCGTCAATCTGCCGGCAGTCACGGCGGCACCGACAAGCGGCCCGATCGCCGCCCTGACCCGCGCCTCGATCAAGCCGGCGCGGGCGGCTGCCTTCTGGCGCAAGGCACCACCGGCACAGGTCGATCTCGAGCACGCCGAAGGCTGTCTGCTGGCGGCGGGCCTCGGCGAGGCGCCCTTGTTGCGCCAGGCCACCTTCAGCGTCTGGTGCGACGTCGGCGACATGGACCGTTACGCGCGCAGCGGCGCCCACCTCGAGGCGATCAAGGCGGCGCACCGGCACGGTTTCTTCTCCGAATCCATGTTCGCGCGCTTCGTGCCGGTCGACATGCGCGGCACCTACAAAGGTCGGGCCTACGGATGAGCGGGGGACGCCGGTGACCCGCAGACCCACGCATCACCGTGTGGTGGTGGTCGGCGGCGGCGTTGGCGGTCTCGCTGCGGCGGCCGATCTGGCGCGGCAAGGTTTGGAGGTGACGCTGCTGGAGCGAGCGGCGACGGTCGGCGGCAAGTTGCGCCAAGTCACGGCCGGCGGTCTGCCGATCGATGCCGGGCCCACCGTGTTCACCATGCGTTGGGTGTTCGAAGGCCTGTTCGGCGCAGCGGGACTGCGGCTGGAGGACGAACTCCGCCTCGAGCCGGTCGGCATTCTGGCGCGCCATGCCTGGGGCGACGGCGGGCGGCTCGATCTGCATGCCGACCCGGAGCGCTCGGCCGAAGCGATCGGCGCATTCGCCGGGCCGGCCGAGGCGCGCCGCTACCGGGCGTTCTGCGCGCAGGCGCGCGAAGTCTACGCCGCGCTCGAGGGCCCCTACATCCGCTCGCAGCGCCCGTCGCTGGTGGGCATGATGGCCGATCTCGGACTCCGCGGGTCGGTGGTACTCGCCGGTCTCGGCCCCTTCAGCGACCTCTGGAGCGCCCTCGCCAAACACTTTCATGACCCGCGTCTGCAGCAACTGTTCGGCCGCTACGCCACCTACTGTGGTTCGTCGCCGTTCGCTGCGCCATCGACGCTGATGCTGGTGGCGCATGTCGAGACACAGGGCGTGTGGACGGTGCGCGGCGGCATGGTCGAGGTCGGGCGCGCGCTGACGCGGCTGGCCGAGCGGGCGGGGGCGCGCATCCGCACGTCTGCCCATGTCGAGGCGATCGAGATGCAGCAGGGCCGCGTCTGCGGCGTGCGTCTGGCCGGTGGCGAGACGCTGCCGGCCGATTCGGTGGTGTTCAATGGCGAGAGCCAAGCGCTGGCGCGCGGCCTGCTGGGCGCTGGCGTGCAAGCCGCAGTGGACCGTATCGAGCCGCAGCAACGCTCACTCTCGGCCATGACTTGGTGCATGCACGCGCGCACCAGCGGCTTCCCGCTGGTGCACCACAACGTCTTCTTCGACGACGACTACCGCCGTGAATTCAGCGACATTTTCAGCCGCGGATCACTGCCCGGCAAAGCCACTGTCTACCTGTGCGCGCAGGACCGTCACGACGACGATGCCCCCATCGGCGCTGGCGAACGACTGCTGGCGCTGGTCAACGCCCCCGCCATGGGCGACCTGCGCGATCTGGACCCCGAGGAGATCGACCAATGTCTGAGCAACGCCATGAACCTGATGCGCCGCTGTGGCCTGCAGGTGGACTGCGAACCATCGCACTCGGTGCTGACCGGACCACCGGGCTTCGAGGCGCTGTTCCCGGCGACCGGGGGCGCCCTCTACGGGGAGGCCTGTCATGGCTGGATGGCCTCGTTCCGGCGGCCCGCGTCGGCGACGCGCATTCCGGGCCTGTATCTGGCGGGGGGCAGCGTCCATCCGGGCCCCGGGGTCCCCATGGCAACCCTCTCCGGCCGCTTGGCGGCCGCCACCCTGATGGCTCACCTCGGTTCGACCAGCCGGTCGGCGAAGGTGCATATCTCTGGTGGTATGTCGACGCCCTGAGCGACTGCGGGCGCTACGGGCTCACCGTCATCGCCTTTGTCGGCAGCGTCTTCTCCTCGTACTACCACTGGGCGCGGAAGCGCGGCCGCGGCGACCCGGAGAACCATTGCTGCATCAATGTCTGCCTGTACGGCCCCGGCGTGCGCCGCTGGACCATGACCGAGCGCTCGCGCGCGAGCCTGTCGCGCTCTGCTGCGGACTTTGCGGTCGGGCCGAGCGCGCTGCGCTGGGAGGGCGACGCCTTGGTGATTGACGTTGATGAATGGTCCAACCCCTTGCCGCGACGCGTGCGTGGCAGCATCCGCCTCCACCCGCGCGCACTCTCGCCGCGCATCTGGGCGCTGGATGACGGCGCGCGGCACCACTGGGGGCCGCTGGCGCCATCAGCAAGGGTCGAGGTGAATCTGAGCCATCCCGACCTGCGCTGGCAGGGCGATGGCTACTTCGATTCCAACGAGGGCAGCGAGCCGATCGAGACGCCGTTTGCCAGTTGGGACTGGTCGCGTTCGGTGATGGGCGACGGCGGCACCGCGGTGGTCTACGACGTGCGCCAGAAGCGCGGGAGTGACCGTCTACTGGCGCTGCGCTTCGCGCCCGACGGGTCGGTGACTGATTTTGATGCCGATGCGCGCCATACCCTGCCGCGCACCCTGTGGCGGGTGCCGCGGCAGATGCGCAGCGCCGCAGCGCCAAAACTGGTGGAGACGCTGGAGGACACGCCGTTCTATCAGCGCGCGGTTGTCGAAGCCACTCTCGCCGGTGAGCGGGTGCTCACTTTCCACGAGAGCCTTGATGTGGCAAAACTCGAGCGGCTGTCGACGCGGCTGATGCTGCCGTGGCGCATGCCAAGGGTACGGTGAGGGTAGCGGGCTGAATTTCGTCGGTTGGCGGCCCACTGGCGGGGAAAAACCAGTGGCGGGCGGCCCCCGTCCGGTGGTCTCTCCGACGCGACCTTTGAGCGTAGCGAAGGGGAGCAAGGAGAGTTACCACCGGAGGTAGTGGGCCGCCAACGGAGAGTTTTCCTCCACGAGTGGGCCGCCCACCCTTGATTTTCCCCCGGCCTACCCCGCCTGGAACGCCCGCTGCTCGCGCTCCCGCACCGCCACCCGCTCGAACATCTGGACGATGCCGACGGTGCGCTCGAAGAACGACTGTGGCACGGCCATCGGCGCGGGGTCACCCGTCACCGACTCGACCAGAAAACGCACCGAGGGCGGCACCGGCAACGGCCCCTCGGCGCGCGGCACGCGCGCGCCGGCTAGGCTCGCGCGCAACAACAGCGCGAACTTGCGGTGCCCCGAGACCACCGCACGGCCGCTTACCGAATCGCAGCCGCGCCGCTCGACCTCGCGGCCGATCTCGGCGTAGACCAGGCGTGCGGCCATCATGGCGGGTCGGCAACTGCGCGGCAGATCACTGATGCCGGTCTGCGAACGCGCGTAGTGGCGGTCGGCCTCGGCCAGGAGGCGCTGTGTCACTTGG